>JAITJA010000097.1 GCA_031279175.1 Odoribacteraceae bacterium | reverse complement strand
CTTGAAACTGCCGCGGCTCTTCCCGGAAATGGTTGCCCAGTCGCGATACTTCCCCGTGACGTCGCTCCACTGCTTAAAGGGCACGTCGTGACCGAGGTTGTACCTTGCCGCGTACTCGTAACCCCTCAACAGGCGGTTGTCCAGGGCGGAATAGAGGTCGTCGCCCTGCTGCCAGGCCAGCTCGCAGATCGTGGCCATCGCGCCGAGCGCGAGTTGGGGGTGTCCCTGGTCGCGTCCTGCCTCCTGCGTTTGTCCCGTCTCGCCGTCGATATAGTTCGCGATCGTGCCGTTATCGTGCCCGCCGAGGTAAAAATTCCTGGCAAACTCGTACATCTCCCGGTCGTCGAAGTAGATTCCCGCGGCCATGTAGGTCTTGGTCACGACGAATCCCCAGTTCCCGTTGGTGTAAGGCGGCGTGGCGTAGAAGCGCTCGAGCACCGGCAGGAAGTAGGCGCGGAACATCTTCTCGATCTTCGCGAGTTTCCGCCTGGAGATCCCGGGGTAGGTGTGTTTCAGCACCTCGAGCGAGTAGATGATCTTGAATCCCTCCAGGCCCGCCAGCAACGGCGCGTCGTTCGTGGCCGGGATGAACGCCAGCGAGTCGGCGTAGGCGGAGAGGATCTCGAGCGACTTCCCGGCGTGCCGCTCCTCCCCGGTCAAGTACCACATGATGGCGTTGAGATAGGCCGCGCTGAAGTCGGACTCCATCTTGCCCTTGGTGTAGGCAAACGCCCCGTCGCGAGAGATGACGCGGAACGGGCCTTGCAGCTGGTAATCAAACCGCGCGCGGTCGTTCCCTTTTAACAATAACCACGAGCCGCGGGCAGGCTCTACCTCTTGCGCGATCATGTAGCGCATCAGTTCCATCTTCTCCACGGTATGCAGGACGCCCGGGTGAATAAAGGCGCGCGGCCGCGACGTGCATAACGCGGCGTGCGCGACAAACAGGATTACAAGGATCTTTTTCATTGTTTTGCTTTTACGTGAATGGCCACGCCGCCCCTCGACAGGAGCGAGAAGTTCATGACGGATTCCCGGGTGAATGTCTCGCCGGGCGACGCGTCCCCCGGCACGACGATGTCCGCGCTATAAACGGCCACTTCCTTTCCCGGGGCATCTGCATCTGCATAAATCCTGGCAGTGTACCGCTTGTTTTCCTCCAGGAAATGCAGTGGGATGGCGATCGCGCGCGCGTCGTTGTTGGTGATTGCCCCGATGAACCACTCGTCGCCGCTTCTTCGCGCCGTGATGATGTACTCTCCTATCGCGCCGCCAAGTACCCGCGTATCGTCCCAGACGCTCTTCACGTTATCGAAGAACTCCACCTCCGGTTCGCCGTTATAACTATCCGGCGTGTCGTACCAGTAGAGGAACTGTAGCGGGCTGTAATAGATCACGGACAAGGCCAGTTGATGGGCGCGCGTGTTCTTGAGGCGCGTGTCGAAATAACAAATCGTGTAGTCGGCCGCCCCCGCGAGGAAGCGCGTGAAAGGCAGGATCGCGTCGTGGGTGGCGTCGGGGAACTCCTCGTTGCCGCGGACGCCCTCCTGGGTAAGCAGGTTCGGGTAGGTGCGACTGAAACCCGTCGGGCGGTACTCGTCATGAATATCAACCATCAACTCGTGGTCGGCACAGGCGCGCACCGCGTCGTGCAACCAGGTTGTCCAGTGCTGGTTTCCCGTCTGCACGAAGCCGAACTTGATCCCCTTGACCCCCCATTTCCTGTAAAGAGGCAAGATCGCGGGGAGCTGGCGCTCCAGGGCGCGCTGGTTGACATAGAGAAAAACACCGATGTTCTTGGTAGCGGCATACCGCGCGAGCGCTTCGATGTCAAGATCTTTCAGGCTATCGACTTTCGTCGCGTCCGATCCCACGAGGAACTCCTTGCCGTACCAGCCCGCGTCTAAATGAATGTATTGCAAGCCGCGCGCCGACGCGAAATCGACGCACTTCAACGCGTCTGCCTGATTCAGTCGCGTCACCCGGATGACCTTCCCCGGCCGGATCCACCCGGCGTCCTGAATCCGGCAGGGGTCGTTCAGGTTCAGGATAATGTAGTTATTCTCGACGAGCGTCGCGGCGTTCTCGGCGACCATGATCACGCGCCAGGGCGTTTGATACGGGGCGATGACGTCGACGTTGCCGTAAAGCGAGACCTGCAACGTGTTTCGTTCGTCGCTCAACGCGAATTTCGCCCGCGCGTAGTCCGTCAGTTGGGCCTCGGAAAGGGCGACAAACAGGCCGTTGGCAAGCTTCAATGTCAATGGGCGCTCGCTCTCCTCTTTCCAGTTTTCCAGCTTCACCAGCGCGTACGGGCCTTGTGCCCAGGCTTCATGATACGCCAGGGTCTCGGCGGGAAAGGCAAAGCGCGTCTGCTCGCCAGCGACGTGCAGGAATAACCCGTTGGAGGTCTCGGGGAAGGCGTAACGGAACGCGACGCCCTCGTTGTACGCGCGGATAACGAGGTTCATGTAATAGTACCGCCGCTTGTCGTGAGAGCCGTCGCCCGCCCCGTCGTCGCTGCCTTTCCGGAACTTCAGGATCAGCTCGTTGTAATGATCCCTGTACTCCGATCGTTCACCGTAAAGGGGTTTCCACGTTTCGTCGACGCGGCCGCGTTCCGTGGCGACAAGCTCCAGGTCGTCGCACCAGGAGCGGCAGCTATCGTTCGGTATGCCCATTGCCTTCTCGAAAAGTTTGTTGTCTACCTGCACGCCGAGTTCCGATTCTTCAATCACTGTTTTGTGCTTATACGACACGCGGTAATAGATCCGCGCCGCGTTTCCCGCTTTCTGCTTCTGGTAAACGGTAAAGACATGGTTACCGTCTGGCGATTGCACGGTAGTTTCCGTTTGCACCCGATCCGGGATGCAGGCCGACGACCCGGGGTCGCCCATCACCTCTTTATTGAGTTCGACAGCAAGGATTTTCACCTCTTTACCCGCGCGCTTGAAACCGCTCAAGAGCGTTTCGTTGGCGGCATTTAATTGAAACGCGACCGGCTGGCGGTCGGTCACGGAATAGGCCCGCGCGACCTCCTGCCCCTCGTTCAGCGCGGGGAGGACAAAATGCTCGCCCTTGAAACCGTCCAAAAGGAAGACATAGATCGTCCGGCCTTTCCATGCAAAACCGTACTCGCCGTCCTTGGGATTCCAGGGGCCGCCCCTGGTGCCGTAGATTGCCTCGCCCGCGGTTTTCAGCCACTCTCCGGTTTGCCGCAGCACCTCCTGTTCCGCTCGCGTGATCCGCCCGTGCCTGTCCGGGGCGACATTCAACAGTAGCGCCATGTCGCGCGACGCGCAATCCGCCAACATACGTTTTACCTGTTCGCTACTGACGACTTTTGTCACGTCCTCGTGGGCAGGCGTGTAGCCCCATCCCGGGGCCATTGTCATGCATTTTTCCCAGACTTCCCCGGAGCGGACGGGGCCGGTTATGGCCTGTCCTCCCTCCTCCGATTTAAAATCGCCATACCAGCCACTGCGCGGGTTGACGAGGGCGTCGGGCTGATACGCGCGCACCATCCCCATCAGCCCGAGTGGCCGTCCCGTTCGCGCGTCAAGGTCGTGAAAACGAGGACTCACTTGCCACTCGTTCCGGGGGTCAAGGAACTTGCCCGGTTCCCAGAAATAAGCGCCGTCGGCGTCGCTACCCTGCTGCCCGAGCCAACCGCCATCCCAGAAAATCAGGTCGATTTTCCCGTAATTGGTCAGCAATTCTTTTACCTGGACATCGAGCTCCTCCTTCATCAGACGGGCATTTTCCTTGTGGCCCGGGTCGGTGGTGTAACCGAATTTATTGGGCTTGCAATCCTCGCCGGAGACGTCGTAATAGCCCGGGTAACGCCAGTTTATTAGCGTTTTGTACAGCCCGACCTTCAGCCCGCGTTCCCGGCATGCTTCCGTGTACTCTTTCACGAAGTCGCGGCCGTGCGTTTGTTTGCTTGTAAACGCGCCGGTGGCCTTGCTGTCGAAAAGCGCGTATCCGTCATGGTGCATTGTCACCATGCACATGTACTTCATGCCCGCGTCTTCGGCAATTCGCGCCCATTCCCCGGCGTTAAAGGCATCCGCGGCGAAATATTCGTTCCCGCTCCCGGGGTATGCCAGTTCACGGTACTTCTCCGGTGACATCCCGCTGTTTTCCATGTACCACTCGCCCTTTCCGGGGCCGGAATAGAGTCCCCAGTGTATGAACATGCCGAAACGAGCGTCAAGCAACCAGTCGATTTTCTCGTTGGGTTGCTGCGCGACGCCCAAATCCGTCTTTGGGGTTCTCCCCGCGAACGGTTTTATTCCCGAGATCCTTTCGGGGTTGAGGCGGATTTCATCCGAGCCGCTCGACGTTTTCAGCCAGGCGGACAGCTTGTATTTCGAGAGGGGCGCTACTTCCACCTGAGCCTGAACGGTCGTCCCCGCGTCCAGTTCCAGTGCCTGCTTGCCCGAGTGAACGGTTCGGGTAGAGAGGGTTGCCCCGTTGCCGATCACCACCCCGGGCTTCAGGGAGGCGACCTCGAAACCCGGGTTTTGAACTTGCGCCCGCGCCGCTCCCGGGAGCAACATCCAGGCGAGTACACATGCCGCGACGGCTTTTCCAGAGATGACTTTTCTTTGCATAAAAGACTAAATTAGAGGGGATACATGCGCTTGAATTTATTTCACGAAACGAACATTCTCGACATGTTCGCCGATGTAAAACCGCGCCATGTCGGCTGTTTTATACCACGCGGGTTTGCCGGGCATGTCGTCGGAGATGAGTTGCCCGTTGACGCGCAAGTTCTCGAAGCGGATATTTTTTATCTTCCGCCCGGCGTCGTACCCGGCGATGATAGATATTTCGGCGTTGTCGCCCGTGTACGAGATGTCCTTGAACAGGACGTTTTCTATTCCCCTGCCCGGCGCTGCGCAATATTTCGGGTTAAAGAAAATCCGCAAATTCACCAGCTGTCCCTGGCGGAAATCCTCAACGCGGATGTTTTCGAAGCGGACGTCGCGAATCAGGTTATTATCGCCTGCATTTATCGCCAGGCATCCCTGGTAATCGAGCTGCTTCTCCGCGTGGTCGAGGATATCTAAATTAACATAGTTCAGGTTTTCCAGCACCTCGGGATTGTCCGCGTTCCCGTGGATACCGATGAATATTGGGTGCGCCACGTCTGCCCAGAGCGTGGAATTTTGCATGGTGATGTTCCGACAACCGCCCGAGAAGCCCTTGCGGGTAGCGTAAACGGTGGTGCAGTCGTCGGAATTACGGCAGAAAACGCCGTCGAACAGCACGTTGTTACTGGCAAAAACATTCATCCCGTCTCCCCAACCGTAGTAACTGATGCTTTTCACGTCGCGTATTATGACACTATCCGATCCGCCCGTTGGGATTTGCGTCAGGACGAGACCCTCGACGCGGATGTTTCGCGAGTTAGCTACCCGCACGCCTTCTTTTACCGAAAGGTCGATGATCCCGCGCCCGAGCACTGTCACGTCGCGGACGTTTTCTATCAATACCTGTCCCGCCAAGATGGCGCTGCCCGAAACGTAAACCGTCTTGCCAGAGGGGATTCTGAATACCTTTCCCGGGGAGGGATGATGAATACCGGGGCCAAAATAGATCACGTCCGGGGCTTCCGGGGAGGGCCGGAAGGCCTCCACGGGATTGGCGAACAGGTGCAGGTTATGAAAGATATCGCCGTTCACCTCGACCGAGAGGTTTCGCGGGCGATCCAGGCGGAATGTAAGCGTGTTACCGTTGATCTCGTGCTTGATCCCGTGGGATAACGGGCGGACGCGGGCTGTCGAGATCGCGCCCTTGGTGTAGGTCACCGACACCTCTACCTCTCCCCGGAAATCAAAACTTGACATGGAGGCAAGTTCTTGGTTATGCTTGCCGTCGCGCACCATGTCTACTTTCACGCGGTAATTCGGCACGCTTTCCCAGTTCCCGCCAACGAGGCGCACGCGCGTGTCGAAATCAGGATTAAGTTCCGCGCCGGCGGGGGCGGGGTAGGTAACGAGTTCCGGGGGCAAACCGAAACGGACGCGGTATGCCGCTCCCGCTCGCGTCGGGAAGGCAATCGCGCGCGCGTCGACGATTTCAAAAGCGACGCTGTTCCCGTTCTCGTCCTCGATCTTGCAGGCATCGAATCCAGGGCAATAAAGAATGCATGGATTGCCAGATCCGGAATAGATTGTTGCCAGAACAGGCTTCCCGCGCTCCCAGCTCGCGTCGATAGTGAAATTACCCTCAGCGCGCAGGCCCGAAAAGCTACCCTCGGGCCACGCTGAAGGCAACGCGGGCAAAACGTGGATAAACCCGGCGTGACTTTGCAACAACATTTCTGCTATACCGGCTGTTGCCCCGAAATTACCATCGATCTGGAAGGGCGGGTGCGAATCGAAGAGGTTCTCGTAGACCCCCCCGGCGTTTTCCATCACGATACTCGTGTGCTCGTCTATTTCCAGTGCTGCTTTCAACAGCTTGTAGGCATGATCGCCATCGAGCAAACGCGCCCAACACGCTATTTTCCAGGCGCGGCTCCATCCCGTTCCGCCGTCGCCGCGCGAAACGAGGCTCGTTCGCGCCGCGTTAGCCTGGATTGTACCCGCGCGTCCGGAGATCTGGCGCCCGGGATAGAGGGCGATCAGGTGCGATAAGTGCCTGTGCGTGTTCCCTTTCACGTCGGCCTGTCCCCGCCACTCGCGAATTTGTCCCCAGTCGCCGACGTGCACCCCGTTGTCCAGCAGGGCAAATTTATCCTGCAACTCGGCGACAAACGCGGCGTCAACACCGGGTACAAGTGCCGTGGCCTTCAAGGTATTATTGAAAAGCTCCCAGACGAGTTGCTGCGCGTAAGACGCGCCATCCTCCCATCCCCCCTGCTCGGGCGACCACTCGTCGGGCGCGACCAGGCTACCATCCGCGGCGGTTTCCAGGCGATCGAACCAGAATTCGCAGGCGCTTTTCATCACGGGGAAAGCCGTGGTTTCCAGGTAATCCAGGTCATTCGAGTAGGCATAATGCTGCCACAGGTGCATGCAATACCACGCGTTGGCCGGTCGATTCCAGTTCCAGCTCGAGTGGCCGAAAATATTATTTTGCGTGCGCAGCGTCCACCCGCGATAGCCCGTCATTTTCTCGCCGTTACCCGTCTTGTCGATCACGGTTGACGCCATTCGTTTCCACGAACCGCCGGGTTTTAGTGCCTCGTTTTTCACGTAATTGATAAAAGGCAGGTGACATTCTGGCAAATTGGCCACCTCTGCTGGCCAATAATTCATTTGCACGTTAATATTGCTGTGAATATCGCACTGCCATGCCGGTTGATTATTGTCATTCCACAAGCCTTGCAGGTTACCTGGCAAGGCCATTCCCCGCGAGGAGGCGAGCATCAGGTAGCGGCCGTACTGGAAATAAAGCGCGTCCAGGTAGGGGCTTTCGCGATGCTCCCGGACGAGTTCATCGGTCGGGATATCCGGCATCTCGACATTCAGGTCCAGCTCGACCCGTTTAAAATAGGGCACGTAATCAGCCAGGTGGGCCTCTTTCAGCCGGGCGAAGCCCTTCGTCGAGGCCCTGTTGACGCGGGCTTTCACGCGGTCGCGCGGGTTGGTGGCATTGCCGCGCGCGTAGGTCGGGGCGTCGGCGTCGAAATTGGTCGCGGCTGTCAAAATAATGGTCGCGGCGTCGGCATTAGAGACGGATATTTTCGAGGCGTCGCGGGTGATTTGCCCCCCCTCGTTCAACACGACGGCCCGCGCCTCGTACGCCAACAGCGTCAACTGTCCATTGATTACAAGCGCGTTCCCGTCTACCGTTTTCATCCCCGGGTGGGCGTCGACCAGTTCCACGGTGAACGTTAATTTCCCTTTATTCCCGGGCGCGGAGAGCCGGGTCACGATGACGCTATCGGGGGCGTAGGCGAAAAACTCGCGCAGGTACGTCACCCCGCCCGACTTGTAAGTTACTGACCCTGTAGCGCTTTCCAGGTCGAGGACTCGCGAGTAGTCGTCGTGCCCCTCGTGCCCGGGGAAGTTGATGTACAGGCTACCGAAGTTCTGGTAAGCTCCTCGCGTTGAGGCGTCTCCCGTCCAGAGGGTCTTGTCGTTAAATTGCACTTGTTCTTGTTTCACGCCGCCAAAAAACATCCCGCCGATGAGGCCGTTCCCGACCGGTAATGCTTGTGTCATCCAGGCAGTTGCCGGTTGCCTGTACCAGAGTTTCATCGCGGGCTGGACGGCCCGGGCGGGCACGGCCAGCAACTGGATAGCGAGCAACCATGCTAATGGTCTCATTACTTGACTTGTTCTGTTCATCTTTCAGCAATTAGAGGATTTTTTATAGTGTAAAGGTAGACATTATTAGACAAACATCAACACGTGCAAACCGGCGCGCCAGATGAATAGCCGCGGCCGGTTTCTCTCCCCGACCGGCGAAAAATTTAGTTAGACAGGCGACTTTTCTAGTTAGACAGGCAGGAAATCTAGTTAGACAAATGACTTTTCTAGTTAGACAGACGAGAAATCTAATTAGACAAATGACTTGTCTAATTAGACAGACGAGAAATCTAATTAGACAAGTCGCTTGTCTAATTAGACAAGCGGGATTTCGAGTTAGAAAAGCGAGTGTTTTTGCCCGTGTGATCGCGTTCGGCGC
>JAITJA010000205.1 GCA_031279175.1 Odoribacteraceae bacterium | reverse complement strand
CCCAAACAACGTGTTTGACACGTCAAACAGCTTGTTTGACTACCCAAACAACGTGTTTGACCCGTCAAACAGCTTGTTTGACCCGTCAAACAGCTTGTTTGACTACCCAAACAACGTGTTTGACCCGTCAAACAGCTTGTTTGACCCGTCAAACAGCTTGTTTGACCCGTCAAACAACGTGTTTGCCCCGTCAAACAACGTGACGGAAGCAGTAAATAATATCTTCACGATGGAAACGCGAGAGCGATCGGTCCTGCCACCACGCCCCCGGTAGGAAAATAATGTCAACAAAAAAGGGCCGCCCGGCCCGATCATGTTCGTCATTATCCCGGCCCACCCCTCGTCCCGCCCGGCCCGGTCGCGCGCTTGCCCGCGTCACGGGTTGGAAGGGGGAGCGGGCGGGGTGACACTTCCCCCCTTGCCCGACATGCCGGTCGCGCGCCAGACCAGGGCCGACGCCCCGATGATGGCCCCGCCGTGCAAGGTGGAGCGCTGGACGGAGATTTTTCCCTTGTAGAGGAAGAGGAGGTTGTCGTTCATTGCCTGTTTGACGGCATCGTGGAACCACGCGCCGGCCCTTGCAGCACCCCCTTGCAGGAAGATCGCCTCGGGATGAATGACCGCCGCGAGATTCGCCAGGGCCAGCCCCAGCACCTCGCCGGACCGGCGGAAAGTCTTCAACGCGATCGAGTCCCCGCGCGCGGCCGCCTCGTCGATTGCCACGGAGCCGAGTTCCGGGAGGGGGATGCTCCTCAGCGGGCTATCCTCGATTTCCGTGGCCAGCAGCTCGATGGCGGTTCTCTTGATCCCGGTAGCCGACACGTAAGTCTCCAGGCAGCCGCGTCTCCCGCACTTGCACGACCTGCCGCCGGGCGTCACGATCACGTGCCCCAGCTCGCCGGCGAAACCGTCGTGGCCGTAGATGATCTCGCCGTTGAGGACGATGCCGCACCCCAGTCCCGTGCCCAGCGTGACGACCGCGAAGTTCTTCATCTCCCGGGCGCCGCCGTATGTCATCTCGCCGAGCACCGCCGCCTTGGCGTCGTTCGTCACGAAGACGGGCAGGCGAAAGCGGGCCTCGAAGAGCGCGGCAATGGGCACGACGCCCTGCCAGGGGAGGTTGCTCGCGTGGATGGTGCCGCGGTCGGGATTGCCTGCCGGCGCGCCGACGCCAACGCCCGCGATCGACGCGCCCGCGGTGGCGCTCATCGCGACGGCGATCGCGTGCAGGCGTTCGACAAATTCTTCCACGCGAGGATAGTCCCACGTTTTGATGGATTCTTTGGCGAGACATTCCCCGCGCTCGTTGATTAACCCGATGATGGTGTTGGTCCCACCGATATCGATACCGGCAGCTACTTGTTCTTGCATAATTCTTCTCTTGTGATTCGCGGGGCGAAAATTAGCGAAAAAAAATAAGAGACCGGGGAAACCGGCCTCTTAAAACTAATTACTAACCTAAACATACAAACTTATGAAAAAAAACTGTGTCTTCATCTTCTCGAGACAAAGGTATGGAGCGACGGGAGGTGGCCGCGTTAATGCTTCGTTAATCTTTTCTATACTCCGGATTAAAGTACCGGGGGAGGTGACAGGGCGCTACTTTTCAGGCATGTAGGTAGAAATCGCGGGTCAATGCCCGGTAACTCTCGTGGTAATGATGGCGGGCGATTTCGATGATTATCGTCTCTTGCTCGAGCGGTTTTTCTTCCCGCGCCAGGAGTAGCAGGACGCGCGCGGGGGGCTTCCCCGGGTTGGGCAGCACGCGGGCGATCTTGTTGACGTGCCACTGCCTTCCGGCGGCCTGTTTCCCGAGGCGTTCCGCTCCATCGACGGGCAGGATTACTTGTAGCGTTCCCCCCGGCGCGATCATTTTCCCGGCCGCGTCGAGCAATTCCTCGTGCGCGAGGGCGTCACAATGCCTGGCGATGTTTTTCCCGGGTACCGGGCTGGGCGTGGAGCGCGAGAAGAAGGGTGGATTGCAGAGGATAACGTCGTAGGGGCGCGGCGGCTGGAATTGCTGGATGGCGCGTTGGAATACCGAGACGCGGTCGTTCCACGGGCTTCTGGCGACATTTTCACTGGCTTGCTCGCGGGCGTCCCTGTCGATCTCGACGGCGTGCACGATGGCCGCGGGGGCTCGCTGGGCTACCATCAAGGCGATTAGCCCGCTGCCGCACCCGACGTCGAGCACGGCGGCGGCCCCCCGGAGGTCGGCCCACGCGCCCAGCAATACCCCGTCCGTCCCCACTTTCATCGCGCATCGCTCCTGGTGGATGGTAAATTGCTTGAACCTGAAAAAAGAGTTGGACATGGCGCGGGGCGCGGGTCAACGGGATTTTATTCCCCGGGTTTGTTTTCTTCCTCCCCGGGTGTTTCTTCGGGGAAGTGGAGCATGTTTTTTTCTTGCAGGATGTTGTACCATTGCAATATCTTCTTCATGTCGGATGGATAGACCCGGTCTTGGTCGTAACCGGGGATAATTTTTTCCATGTAGTCGATGATGACGTTGTCCCGTTCCTTGTGCGAGATGGCTTTCCCGCCGTTTTCTTGCTCGAAGACGCGCTTGAAGATGGTTTCCAGTGGCACGTTTTCCGGCTCGGCGTACAGGGAGACGTCTACCAGGAACATGCTTCTCGTGTTGGTGTAGGAGAGGGAACGCTTCCCGTCTTGTAGCGATTCGACGATGATCGCGCGGGGCGTTTCACTGACTTTTTTGTACAATCCCGGCCTCCCGGGGATAGATAAGATGTCTTTTAACATGCATCACGATATTTGGTTTTCGAGGGCAAAAGTAACAAAAAAGAGGAATGTAAGAAAACACGCGACCTCCCGTGGAGGATGATCGCGCGTTGTCAGAGGTTTCGTTCTTTCTTGATTTTCTCGTACGCGGCGTTGATGGCGGTGAATTTTTCCTCGGCGGCCCGCCTGATATCCTCTCCCATGTAGCCGACCTTGTCGGGATGATGCTCCCGGGCGGCCCGGCGGTAGGCTTTCTTGACCTCCTCGTCGGTGGCGGAGCCGGGGATGCCGAGGATCGCGTAGGCGGCGTCAGGCTCGCGGTAGAACATTGACTTGATGGAGCGGTAGGTGGTCTCGTCCAGGCCAAGCAGGTCGGCAACGCGATCGAGGAGAGAGACCTCGCTGGCACACACGTCGCCGTCCGCGCCGGCGACGCCGAAAAGGAAATACAGGAGTTGCACGCGCGCCTCTACCTGCATGTTGTAACGGATCTGGAGGCAGACTCCCTGCACGTCGATTTCCTTGTCCAGGAGCCCTCGGACAATCGCGAGCGCTTCCCGCTCTCCCTCTTCCCCGAAGTTTCCCCGGAAGAAGCGCCGGGCGTATGCCAGCTCGTCGCGCGTGATCTTGCCGTCGGCCTTCATGATGGCGGTCGCGAGGATGACGAGGCTATACAGGAAGTCGGCCCTTCCCGTTTGCCGACGCGTCCGCGGGGGGGCTGCCGGCGCGTCGAATACCGACCCGATGAAGAAACCGAGTAACGCCCCGATGGGGCCTACCATCGCGAAGCCAAGGCCCGCGCCAATCCATTTTCCTATTCTTGCCATGTCTCGAGATGATGTATAACGTGTAAGACTTGTTCCACGAGCATGTCGTCGCGGTTGTTACGAATAATAAAGCGCGAGCGCGCGGGATCTCCACCTGACTGGTTTCGCGCTCGCTCGATTACTTTCTCGCGTGGAACGCCGTCTCGCTTCATGACGCGCTCGACGCGGGTTTCCTCGTCGGCAACGACCGTGATGACGGCGTCGAAGGCGTCGGCAAGACCTGCCTCGAAGAGGATGGCCGACTCGAAGAAGGAAAGCGGCGCGCGACGGGCGGCACACCAGCGGTGGAAGTCGCGCGTTACTGCCGGGTGGATGATCGCGTTGGCTCGCGCGAGTGCCGCCGGGTCGTTGAATACAATTGACGCGAGGCGCGGCCTGTCGAGCTTCCCCGTCGCGGCGTAGATTTCCTCGCCAAAGGCGTCGACGAGGGCGCGTTTGACGTCGCTCTCCTCGTTGACGATCCTGGCGGCGGCGGCGTCGCTATCGTAAACGGGGTATCCCATCTCTTGTATAATCCCGGCTATCGTTGTTTTCCCGCTCCCGATGCCTCCTGTCAGCCCGATCTTTCGCATGGGTTATTTTTGTTCGACGAGGAACTCGAGCCGCTCCGGGGAGAGGGTGAGATTCTGTATAAACGGGGGGGCTTTTTCTACTTTTACCTCGAGCGACCCGGGCGCGTCGGCGACCTGCCGGTAGTCCACGCTCAGGACGAAGTGCGCGTCGAGCACCTGGTCGTACCGGCTCAGCCCGACGTTGTACGTGACCTCGACGCTGGAGGGGAAGAGGCGCAGTTTGAGCGAGGCGGGCAGGTTGCGCGCGATGACGAGGATACTTTTCCTGCCTTCCGTGTAGCGTTCTACCTTGATGCTGACCCGGGCCTCCTCGACGAGGGGGTGAACGCCGGGGATCTCGAGCAGGGGGACGTTCCTGGAGACGTTCTTGTAAAGGTCCTCGAAGATCACGGGGGCGAGGCGCGCGACGCGTAGCGTGTCGATGATCGCGGCGGGGCCCTCGACGACGACGGAGTCCGGGGAGATGGTGATTTCTTCCTGTAGGATGTATTGCGGTCGTAGCGCGTAGCGCGTGTCGTGCACCACGGGTAGCTTCTTGCTCTTGAGGCGCGCGAACTTGAAAAGGATGCTTTCCGGCTTGACGCGGAGCACCTGAATGTCGGAGTGGAATTGCGCGGCGAGGCGCTCCTTTATATCGGTCATGTTGACGCGTTTCTCCATGACGTCGCTTTTCTGGAGCAGGTCGCTGTTGACGTTCAAGACGACGGGCAGGAAGGAGGTGCTCAGCTTGTGCCGGAGGAGGGAGAAGCCGTGCGCTCTAATTTCCAGTGTAATTTCCCTTGGCGCGTCGGGTTCCAGTATTTTTCCCTTCGGGATGTCGCCGTACTTCACGGGGTAGGTGACCTCCGTGACATACTCTTTCCCCAGGGCATTGAGAAACCACAGCATCACGGCGACGACGAGGAAAGCCCCGTACGTTATCGCGTTATTCCTGATTGCCGATCGTTGACGTGTCACCTTGCGCGGATTCGTGAGAAAACAATATTCCCGGGGCAACCTGTCGGTCATCCCGGGAAAAATTACCTCGCGGGCTGGTTGCCCGTCATATCCTTAACGAGGGCTTCCTTGAGCACTTTCAGCCGGCCCTGGTTTTCTACCTCGATGATCACCGTGTGGTCGCTGATCTCGATAATTTTGCCGAAGATTCCCCCGGTAGTCACGACCTTGTCCCCTTTCTGGAGCGTCTCGCGGTATTTTCTCAACTCCTTTTGCCGCTTCATCTGCGGGCGGATCATGAAAAACCAGAAGACAACCAGGATAAGTAAAAACGGGAACATTTGCTTGAGCATGCTCGGGCTAGTAGCTTCCTCTTCCAGTAGTAAAATAAACGTGTTCATCATTGTATTTCGATTTAGTTTTGAATGTTTGCCTTTACGACGAGCTCGAACTTCTTCTCGCGGACGTTCGAGTAGACATGAATGACCTTGTATTGCTTCCCGTGCTGTCCCGCGGAGTTAAACTTGACCTCGATTGTCCCGGACTTTCCCGGTTTGACGGGCTTCCGGGTGTAGTTGGAGGTCGTGCACCCGCAACTGGCCAGCACGTCTTGTATGAACAGGTCTTTCTCCCCCGCGTTCTTGACGCTGAACGCGTGCCCGACGATCTCTCCCGGCGCGACGTCCCCGAAGTCAAACATTGTCTCCGGCAACTCGACGCGCGTGAGCCTTGTCGAGTCAAACGTCTGGAAACGCGCGTCGTCCCTTCCCCTTTCCTTGCAGGCGTGGAGGAGGAGCATTCCGGTGATCATGTAAAAAAGGAGTTTCTTGATCATGTCTATTTATTACGCGGCGACGAAAGTACGATAATTAATTAGAAGATCAGGTGGCGCATGGAATAATTTTTCTCCTGTATGCTTCTCATCGTCTCGACGCCAATGTCGAGGTGCTGGCGCGCGAACTCTCTCGTGACGATCTTGTCGGAGGCGCTGGTTTTGATCCCGTCGGAGATCATCGGGCGATCGGATACCAGCAGTAGCGCCCCCGTCGGTATCCGGTTGGCGAACCCGACGGTGAAGATCGTCGCGCACTCCATTTCGACGGCCAGCGCCCGCGTCGAGAGGAGGTACTCCTTGAAGCGTTCGTCGAACTCCCACACCCGGCGGTTTGTCGTGTAGACGACCCCCGTGAAGTACTCTCTCCCGTGGTTCGCGATGGCTTTCGAGCAGGCTTTCTGGATGCTGAAGGCGGGCAACGACGGCACTTCCCTCGGCATGTAATCGTTTGACGTTCCCTCGCCCTTGATGGCGGCGATGGGGAGAATATAATCTCCCACCGCGTTCTTGTGCTTGATCCCGCCGCACTTGCCGAGGAAGAGTACGGCCTCTGGCTCGATTGCCGACAGCAGGTCGAGGACCGTCGCGGCGTTCGCGCTTCCCATACCGAAGTTAATCATCGTGATCCCTTCTCCTGCCACCGTGGGCATGTTCTTGTCCGCGCCCTCGACGGGCTTCCCGAGTTGTTCGGCGAACAATTCGAGGTAGTAATCAAAGTTTGTCAGCAGGATATACTTCGTGAAATCCTCCAGTTCCCGCCCCGTGTACCTCGGTAGCCAGTCTTCTACAATTTCTCTTTTTGTTTTCATGATGCTTACATTCTCTCCGCGAATGTAGCCAATCTCTTTAAACGCGGAGGGCCTCGACCTCGTCGATGGAGGTGGGAATATACTTGCCAAGGCGACGAACGCCGTTGGTGGTGACGAGATAATCCTCCTCGTTACGGACGCCACCCACGTGCATGTAAGGAGCGATCTTGTCGTAGCAGATGTATTCGGCGAAGCGCTTTTCGGCGCGCCAGCGGTCGATCAGCTCCGGGATAAAATAGATGCCCGGTTCGATCGTGAAGACAAACCCGGGTTCCAGGGGACGGGCCAGGCGCAAGGATTTCAAGCCGAAGAGCGTGCTTTTCGGTTCGCCGTCATACCCGACCCACGTCTCGCCGAGGTTCTCCATGTCATGGACGTCGAGGCCCATCATGTGGCCGGTGCCGCAGGGGAAGAAGAGCGCGTGCGCGCCTGCCTGCACGGCCTCGTCCGTCTCCCCGCGCATGATGCCAAGCGCTTTCATCCCGTTGACGATAGCGGCAGCGGCGATAAAATGGATCTCCCTGAAGGGAATCCCGGGGCGCAAGGCGTCCGTCGCTGCCCGGTGTGCCCGGAGGGCGATGTCGTAGATCTCCCGCTGGGGAGTGGTAAAACGGTGGCCGACGGGGAAGGTAGACGAGAGGTCGCCGGCGTAATGCATGGCGTTCTCGGCCCCGGCGTCGAGGAGGAAGAGCTGTCCTTCCCGGCAAACATTCCCGTGATAATGATTGTGGAGGGTCTGCCCGTTGGTGGTAGCGATCACGGGGAAGGCGAGTTCTCCCCCGTCGCGCAGGGCGGTGGCCGTCACGATGGCGGCAATCTCGCTCTCCTTCATCCCGGGGCGAACGGAGCGGATGGCGGCGAGGTGCATCTCGGCGGAGATGTTGACTGCCTCCTCGATCTGCTCGATCTCCTCTTGGGACTTGTACACGCGCTGGTTGACGACGGCGCGGATAAAGGCGACCGAGGCGCGGGCCTCTTGTTCGGCGGGATGGATGCCGAGCAGCTCGCGAAGCAACTCGCGGTGTTCGCCGCGATAAGGCGGGAGGTAATGCACGGCGCGTCCCCCGGCAAGCGCGTTGGCGATACACCCGGCAAGCGCGTTGGCAGGCGCGACGCGGCAAATCCCCACCTGCTCGCTCTTCTCGCGAATCGTCGGGAGCGTGCCTGTCCAGACGATATCGTCGATCGTCAACTCGTCGCCGAAGATGGTTTCGGTATCCTCGTCGATGTCGATGACGGCGGAGAGGCCTGGGCGGTCGATCCCGAAGAAATAGAGGAAAGAGGAATCCTGGCGGAAGTGGTAAGTATTGTCGGCGTAATTCATGCCGCACTCGTTGTTCCCGGAGAAGAGTAGCAGCCCGTGGCCGACCTCTTCGCGCAGGCGGGAACGCCTGTTCTGGTAGGTTTCTTTCTTGAACATGTGTTATAATTTACGTGAATATTGCTGTTCCATGAATTCCTTGGGCAAGACGCCGAACTGCGCCTGGAAGCACCTGGCGAAGTACGAGGGGGTATTGAACCCGACCAGCAGGCTGATCTCGTTTACCTTGTATTTCCCCTCGCGGAGGTGCTCGGCTGCTTTCTTGAGACGCGTCAGGCGGATAAAATCGTTCGGGGTAAGTCCGGTAACGGCCTTTACCTTCGCGTACAGGAGCGTCCGGCTCGATCCGGCGAGGCGGGCGAGCTGGTCGATGGAGAAATCGGGGTTAGAGAGATTCTCCCGGATACACTCGTTAAGTCTGTCGAACCAGCGTTCGTCGGCCTGGTTTCCGGCGATGGAACGGATCGGCTCGAAGGGCTTCCCGGCGAAGATCCCTCGGAGCTTGTTCCTGTTTGCCAGCAGGCTGGTGACCCGCGCGTAGAGGTAATTGGCCGAGACAGGCTTCTCGATACACGCGTCGGTAACGCGTTCAAGGCCCTCGAACTTCGCGTCGCCCCTCGCGACGAGGAGGACGACGGGGATATGCGAGAGGTGGATGTCGTTCTTGACGTGCCCGCAGAGTTCCGCGAAATTACTGATGATGAGGTCGACGGTATTTTCCTTGAGAAGGGCGAGGGCCTTCTGCCCGTCGGGCGCGGTACAGACGTGATACTTGCGGCTGAAGACGCGGACGAGATAGACGATAAACTCCTCGTTCTCCTCGACGATCAGGACAGTGCCCTCTTTTTTCTCCGGGGTTGTCTCCTCCCCGTTTCGCGTCTCCGCGGCTTGTTTTCCCGCCCCTGCTACCGCCGGCGGTACGGCGGGGATCACGAGCGAGAAGCGCGTGAAAGCGTTCCGTTCGCTCTCCACGCGAATCGCGATATTCATCCTCGCGGCAAGCAAGCGGACGATAGCGAGGCCGACGCCGGTAGCCAGCCGGTCGTTCCCCTTCTTTTCCTGGTAGAAGAGGGTAAAGATCTTTTCCCGTTCCTCCTCGCTGACGCCGTCACCGTTATCTTCGACGATCACGCGGAGGGCATCGCCTCCCGGTTCTTCCTCGACGGCGACGCGGACGTGGTCTCTCGCGGACTTGATCGCGTTCGCGAGCAGGTTACCGATCATCTTCGCGAGGGCCTCCCTGTCCGAGAAGAGCAGCGGGAGATTCTCCGGGAAGGAGGTCTCGACGCGCGTGCCTTGCCGGCGGGCGGCGGGGGCGAGGCGGCGGGTGATCGTCTCGACCAGCCCGGCGAGGTCGAACGTCTCGTTCTTGACGAGGTAAAGATCCTGCTCGACCTTCGCGAAGTCGAGCACCTGGTTGCTCAGCTCGAGGAGGCGTTCGCTATTTTTCTTGATCGCGTTGAGATCCTCCTGCAGCACCTCGTCGGGCAGCTCGTCGCGTTGCAAGATCGCCTCGACGGGGGCGAGGATGAGGGAGAGTGGGGTACGGATCTCGTGCGTGATGCTGGTAAAGAGGCTAAACCTGGCTTCGGCGAGGTCGCGTTCGTTCTCGTAGCGCATCATCTCGATCTTGTTCGCGTGCGCCCGCTTGAGGCGTTTCAGGAGCAGGAGATACACCGCGACGAGCGCGCACAGCAGCAGCAACCCGTAAACGGCGCGCGCGATGCCGGTGTTCCACCACGGCGGTAGGATGGTCACGCGCAGGCAGCTCTCCAGCGGGTTCCATCGCCCATCGTCATTGCAGGCGGTGACGCGGAAGAGATACTCTCCCGGCGAGAGATTCGTGTAGGTTGCCTTGTTGTCGTGATTCCCGGTATAGGACCACGTCTTGTCGAAGCCCTGGAGCATGTACTTGTACTTGTTCTTGGAGGGAGTGCGGAAACTCGTGGCGACGAACTCGATGGTGAAGCCCGACTGGTCATGCTCCAGTGTCGCGGCGAGTCTCTTGTCGAGGGGCCGCGGGGCGCTCTCGCTGGAGAGGCGGAAGGCGGTGAAGGCGACGCGTGGGGCCGTGTCGTTATCGCGAATCTCCCTGGGCAGGAAGCGGTTAAACCCGTTGCTCCCGCCGATGTAGACGTGGCCGGACGAGGCGCGCAACCACGCGTTCGTCGAGAAGGGGTGACAGTGCAGCCCGTCTTCCTCGTCGTAGAGGCGCGACGAGCCGTCGGCGTTATACCGGAGCAGCCCGTTGCTGGTGACTAACCACAGTTCGTTGTCCCCGGGGATGATCGAGAGGATGTTGCCGTGGGTGTCGAAGAGGGGATTCGCGTCTCGTTCGCAGGTGCCGCGCCGCGGGTCGTAGGTGTATAGCCCGCTCCCGGCAGTACCAACCAGCAGCTTGTCGCCCATGATGCAGAACGCGGGTACCATCTCCGGCAGTCCCGTCCGCTCGTTGGAATGGAAGGTGATGGAGTCCCTGCCCTGGCTGATGCTGATCAGCCCTTTCCCCTGCGACGCGATCCAGATGTCGCCCCGCCCGTCCTCCTCGATGCGCTCCACGTAGCTGTTGAACCCGAGGTCGACGACCATCGAGAAGCTATCCGACCGGGCATCGTAGGTGAAGACTCCTGTCTGCGCGCCGATCCACAGTCGTCCCTCGCTGTCTTTATAGAAGGAGTAAACGCTCCGCGCGTCGATCCCTGGCATGTTCCCCGGCATCTCCCCGGGGTAGTGCCTGATCTTCCCCGTGGCCGGTGACAGGCGGAAGATCCCGTTCCTGTACGTGCCGATCCACAGGTACTCTTCGTCGGCGTGGAGCGCCTGCACTTTAATATCTCTCTCGCCGAGGGAGACCGAAGCGAAGTTCTTGTCGCGGGGAGAGAAGCGGAAAAGCCCCCGGTCGTCAGTGCCGATCCAGATCGTGCCGTCAGGCCCCTCGTGCAGCTCGTTGACGATTCTTCCTGCCGGTACTCCTGCTGACTCTCCCTCCTCGCCTACCTGGGGATAGAACTCGAACACCGGGCTACCAGGCGAGTAATTAACGCCCCCGCAATACGTGCCAACCCACAATCCTCCCTCGCGATCCTCGAGGATCGAGTAGACGAAATCATCATTCAGCCCGGCGGGAAGCCGGTCGCGGGAAGAGAGCGTCTCGCCGCGATTCCCGACGGGATCATAGATCGTCAGGCCCACGTCCGAGCCGATATAGAGCATCCCGTCTCGCGCGGCGGTGATGAAGTGGACATTCCGCAGGTGATCCGCGAGGTAGGAGGTCGTGACCTGCCGCGCGCGATCGTACTTGAAGAGGCCGTTATCGCACGCCCAGATGTTGCCGGAGGAGTCCTCGCAGAGGGCATAGACCGAGCGCGCCTCTCTTCCCGAGGCCTCGTCGCGGAGCGTGACGGGCGCGAAACGATCCTCGTCGGGAATATACTTGCAGAGGCCATGACCGTTCGAGGCTACCCACGCGACGCCCTCGCGGTCGACGAGGATCTTCGTGTTCAGGTCAGAGGGGATAGAGCACGGCAGGTAGTGGCGCGACGCGCCGGTAACGAGGTCGTGGCAATAAAGGCCGTTGCCGTAGGTAGAGATCCAGATCCGCTGCTCGTGATCCTCCTTGATGGAGTAGACGATATTCTTTCGCCACCTGCAATTGACGTTACACTCCCCGTCGGGGTGCTCGTGTGGCAGCGGGAAGGGGATAAAGCGCCCCGAGTAGGGGTCGAGGCGATAGACGCCGTTCTCCGTTCCCACCCAGATCTCCCCGTTCGAGGCCTCGTGCAGCGCGTGCACGTTATTATTCCCGAGCGAGGTAGAGTCCCCGGCGACGTGCCGGTAGGTTCGGAAGTTTTTTGAATCGAAGCGACTTAGCCCGTCGGGAGTACCGCACCAGATGTATCCCGACGCATCCTGGATCATGCACAGGACGTTGTTGTTCGACAACCCTTCCCGCGTGGTATAGTGGCGGAAGGAGAGGTCTCCACCGCGACCGGGCGTCGCGAGGAACAGGCAATAGAGAAAAAAACACGTTTTCGCCTTCATCGTGCAGGTTTTGGTGTGAAGCGGTCATTGACCTGGCTTTTACTTACCGGTGCAAGACGCACGTTGGCAATGTAAGGATAATTGTCTCCGTCACCAAACTTTAAGAATGTTTTTCTCGTCCGCGAGCGGGGAGGAGAATCTTTTATTGTTCGAGCGTGACGAGGGGAGATTCAAGCATGAACAAGGAGCGCCTTAAGGCGTGGGATAAAAGACGCGGCCGCGCGAATGTCTTTCACGCGGCCGTGTAGTGTAATTTGGCGCGGGATGCCGGGGCAGGCCGTTTACTTGATGACGGTCACCTTCTCGAGCGTGACGCGGGGGGAGAGGAAATCTTCCCGCGCAGGTTCATCCCGGGTGTAGTCGGTAGAAAGATACTTCTTGCTATCGTCAGCGAAGACGGTGACGACGACGGCTTCGCTGCCGAGCATGTTACTTGCCTTCACAGCCCCGAGGAAGTTACCTCCCGAGGAGATCCCCACGCCGAGTCCCAGCGTGCGTGCGAGCATCTGTGCCATGATGATGGCATCCCCGTCATCGACCTGCACGATATCATCCAGCTTGTCGAGCTTGACGATTGACGGGATAAACTCGTCGGAGATCCCCTGGATGCGGTGTTTCCCGACCTTGTAGCCGGTGCTCATCGTGGGAGAATTTTCCGGTTCGAGGGGGAAGACCTTCACGCGCGGGTTAACGCTCTTGAGGTACTTCCCGACACCCATGATCGTTCCCCCGGTGCCCACGCCGGCGACGAACGCGTCGGGCACCAGTCCCAGCTGGATCAACTGCGCAACGATCTCCGGGCCGGTAGTCACGGCGTGGGCCTCGCAATTTTTCTCGTTATCGAACTGCCTGGGCAGGAAGACGTCGTTGGGATTCTCCTTCTTGGCCTGTTCGGCCATCGCGATACTCCCGAGGAATCCTCCTTCTTCCGGGGTAACGAGGCGGATACGCGCGCCGAAGCTCTTGATGAGGTTAATTCGTTCGGTGCTCATCCAGTTAGGCATAAAGATCGTCACCTCGTGCCCCATTGCTCGCCCGAGGGCAGAGAAAGAGATGCCGGTATTGCCGCTCGTGGCTTCCATGACATGCATCCCGGGGCGCAATTCACCGGTCTGGTAGGCGTGATTCAGGATATAATATGCCATGCGGTCCTTGATACTCCCCGTGAGGTTGTGGTACTCGGCCTTGGCGTACAGCGAGCGTTTTTCCCCGTCGAACGCGTAATCGATCTTGAGCAGTGGGGTGTTGCCAATGATTGATCTCAGGCAGAGAAGGCGTTTTCTTGTTTCTGGTTCTGTCATAATTAATGGATTTTGATGAGTTCCTCGAGAGCACTTGTACACTTTTACACGACTCTCGCTTATGATTCTTTTTTATCTCGTGTCGCGAAGTTATAAAAAATCCCCGAAACGCGTGTTATTCTTGAAAGATCGTTTGCGAGGGGGCTTCCATGTCGAGTGCGTCTTCCGTGTAGCAAGTAAAGAGGCCGAGCGCTCCGTTAATATTCCCGTCGAGGAGTGCCGGGGTGGTGATACTGCCTTGCTGGGCGCTGTTTGCCTCGTTGAGCGACACCTGGTAGGCGTGGCAGGCGCGGGTAAGCCTGCGGAGGACGAGCCGCGCGCCGGTGGCCCCCGCGGGCAGCGGGAGGGAGCGTTCGACGACGGAGCGGGGAGGGGAGGCGCTATAATCGAGAAGCGTCGAGCGATTGTCGAGCGTCTCCTGCCCGCCGGTGGGCTGGAGGATATACAGGTAATAATTCTCGCCGGGGTTGCTGGAGGTGAGGAAGCGGATCGTGACGAGGTTATCGTCGAGGCGGGCGGAGTCGATGGTGACGGGCGATGTGATGTGGTCGCCGGCG
>JAITJA010000160.1 GCA_031279175.1 Odoribacteraceae bacterium | reverse complement strand
CGCCGGCGGCGGGCGCTGACTACCGCCGAGGAGGAGGCGCTCTCTGCCTGGCTGGCAGCAGATGAACGCAACCGGGAGACGGCAAGACGACTCTCCCGCTTCCCCGACCTGCTGGAGGGGATTCGCTTCTTCGCGGCCACCGACAAGGAAAAGGGATGGGAAGAGACCCGGCAGAAGATCAATGGCAAGTGGCGAGAAAGACGGCGGCGACGGGCAACGCGAGTAGTCGCGGTGGTTGCTTGCCTGCTCGTCGCGGCACTGCTACTCCTCCAGCGCGAGCATCCGCGTTCGCCGGGGGGTAATGATCTCTCCCTCGTCCCCACCCCGCCGCGTCACGGCGCGTTGCTGCAACTCTCCGGCGGGGAGATCATCTCGCTCGAGGGGGTGTCCGCCGTCAAGGAGGAGGACGGGACGGTGGTAGCCAGCCACGACAGCATCACCGGCCTCGCCTACCGCGCCGGCGGGGAGGGACAAGAGGCGCTGCGGCACGTCGTCATCGCGCCCCGCGGCACGGAGTGTAAACTCACCCTCTCGGACGGGACGATCGTCTGGTTGAACTCCGGTTCCCGCCTCACCTACCCGGTGGCTTTCCCGCCCGGCGCGCGCGTCATCGAGATGACGGGCGAGGCCTACATGGAAGTGGCGTCGCGCGAATCCTCGCCCTTTATAATAAGGAGTGGCGAGCTCGAGGTGGAGGTCACCGGCACGGCCTTTAACCTCGAGGCGTATCCCGACGAGGAGACGGCGCGGGTGACGCTCGTCAGTGGAAGCCTCGACGTGCGCGTTCCCGGCGAGGGGGCCATCGCGCGTTTAACTCCCCGCCACCAGGCCGTTTACTCCCGTCCCGCCCGCCGGCTCGAGCGCGTGGAAGTAGACCCTTATCCCTTCGTCGCGTGGCGATCGGGGGAGATATACCTCGACGGCGAGCGGCTGGAGGAGATCACGCGGCGGCTGGAACGCTGGTATGACGTCACCTTCGCGTACGACGCGCCGGGGACGCGGGAACTGCATTTCCGGGGGAAGATCCGCCGGCACGAACACGTGTCGCGCGTCCTGGCGATGCTCGAGCTGACAAACCTCGTCTCCTTCACGCTGGCAGACGAGAAAACCATTCGCGTGAACGCGCGATAATCCGATAACAATTCTAAACTGATCTCTATGAAAGAAAATCATGACAGACCACGCTCGCGCGGGTCGAAATGCAACACCGCCCGGGGAATCATCGCGGCGCTCTTGATGCTCACCGGCGTCATCACGCCGTGCTTCTCGAGGGGACAAGACGAGGTGAAAATTACCCTGCGCGTGGAAAACGCGTCCCTCGAGGAGATACTGAAAACAATCGAGGAACGCTCCGGGTATCGCCTCCTGTACAACCTGGAGCTGGTGCAGGGCGTCAGGGGCATCTCCCTCTCGGGAGAAGAGCAACCGGTGTCGCGCCTCCTCGACAAGTGCCTGAAGGGGACGGGGCTGGGATACGCGTTCAGCGAGAACACCCTCGTGATCTCGAGGCAAGAGCCGCGGCAGACGCGACAACAACCGCGATACCGGGTACACGGGACCGTCGTTGACAAGGAAGGCGTCCCGCTCATCGGCGTGTCTGTACTTGCCGGGGAGTCTGCCGTCGGCGCGGCCACGGACGCGGAGGGTCGCTTCGCGTTCTTCTCCCCCGACAGCACGGGTAACCTCATCGTCTCGTACATCGGCTACGCGACGACGCGCGTCCCCTACGCGTCCGGCGAACCGCTCGTGATCGTGCTCGAGGAGAACGTCTCGACGCTTGACGCCGTGACCGTCGTCGCCTACGGCACGCGCAAGACCCGCGACATCGTCGGCGCGATCTCCTCGGTGAAGGCCGACGAGCTGAGGGACATCCCCTCCTCCGGCTTCGAGAACCTCCTGCAAGGGCGCATGTCCGGCGTGGAGATCGTCAACCAGTCGGGAGCACCAGGCGGGGGCGGCACGCTGGTCGTCATCCGCGGCTACAACACCTTCAAGAAGTCCCTGGTCGACGACCCGCAGCCCGACGGCGCGCCACTCTACGTGATCGACGGCGTGCCCATGCACTCGTTTACCTCCACGGAGACGGGGCTGAACACGATCGCCGACATTGACCCCTCGATCATCGAATCCATCGAGGTGCTCAAGGACGCCGCTTCCGCCTCCATCTACGGCTCGCGGTCGGGAAACGGCGTGATCCTGATCACCACCAAGAAAGGAAAACGGGGGAAGCCCGCCTTCTCGGCCAGCCTCTCCTACTCGCGCTCGATTCTACCCGCCGCGCCGCGGCACTACGGGGGACAGATGGAGCGGAAATATTACCTCGAGGCACTGAGGAATTACCGCACCGCCGGGTGGTTCTCGGGGAAATACCCCGCGTCTTACGACGAGAGCGCGGGATTCTTCGACGGGGCCTACGACTTCTTCTGGAACCAGGGCATCGCTTCCTCCACCACCACCTTACGCGTCTTGCAGGATAGCCTCAACCCTTTTTATAACAACGCCACCGACTGGTTCAAGGCAGTCTTCCGCGCGGGAAAGATCCTGAACGCGAACCTCCAGGCCAGCGGGGGCAACGAGACATTGCGATACATGCTATCGGGCAACTACTACAAGGAGGCGGGCATCATGATCGGCAGCGACTTCAACCGCGTGGGCGCGAATCTCGGCCTTTACCTCACGCCCAACGAACGTTTCAGCCTCAACGCCCGGGTATACGCCGCGTACACCGACCGCAGCCGGGGCAATAGCGGGAAAGGGGGAAACTACAAGGTCGAGGGATTGACGGTCGACCCGCGTTCCACCTCGTCGCTCCTCCTGAACTCGGGCGTCGCGATAGAGAAACTCCTGGAGCGGCTGAACACGCAAGTCGAGGAGAATACCGGCTACCGCTTCACGAGCAACGGCGGCCTCGAGTTCGAGTTCATCGACGGGCTACGGGCGAAGGTCAACGGCGGCATAGACTTCGTGCAAGTCAATCGCCACTTCTTCCGTCCCAGCGCGCTAGATCCCTACACCTCCAGGGACGAGCTCGAGAACCGGATCGAGAACTCCATACAGCGCGTCATCTTCGCGCAGGGCGAGGGACTGCTGACCTACAAGCGGTCGTTCGACGATCGCCACAACCTCGACGCGCTGCTGGGAATCTCCCTTGACCGGTCGCTGGAGCTGATGAGCAAGATTGACGCGGAAGGCACGCCGAGCGACTACATCCAGCAAGTCGTCGGCATCGACCCCATCCGCGAATCCTACGGCTGGTCGGAATCCCGCTTCTTCGCCTCCACGAACAAAACAGAGAAGGTCAACGAAAGCTTCTTCGGGCGCGTCGCCTACAACTACGAGCAGCGGTATCTCGTCGAGGCCACCCTGCGGCGCGACGGCTCTTCCGTCTTCGGCGAGGACAAGCGGTGGGCAACATTCCCCTCCGTGGCTGCCGGGTGGGCATTCTCCGACGAACCCTTCGCGGAGGCGTTGCCGTGGCTCGCCTTCGGGAAAGCGCGGGTCAGCTGGGGACAATCCGGCGTGCAATTCGCCGAGCCTTACCTCGCGCACGGGCTGATGGCGATCGGCCAATCGTACAACGGCGTCAAGGGAATGACCTCGCCGGAGATCCTCAACAGGGAACTCGGCTGGGAGGAATCGGACCAGCTCGACGTCGGCCTTGATCTCGACCTGTTCGACTATCGCCTCCGCGTCAAGGCCGACTACTACTACCGCTACACGAGGGGCAAGTTATGGAAGATCCCCGTCCCAAGCAGCGGCTCGTACTACGGCCCCGGGATGTCCGGGCAATACCAGAACACGATGGACGTCTCCAACCAGGGCGTCGAGGTCGAGCTGACGCACGACTTCTACCGCGACACGCCCCTCACCTGGCGATCGAAGCTCACCCTCTCGCGCAACTGGAATCGCTTCGAAAAGTCGTATAGCGGGTTCGACGTGGCGCAATACGTGATCGGGAAACCTCTCTTCCAGATCATGATGTACAAGGGAGGGGGATACTACCAGTCGCAGGAAGAAGTGCCCGCCTACTACCAGCCGGACGGCAGCAAACAATACCTCCGGCCGATGTCCGGCGACCAGCATTTCTTTACCGCCGGCGACGCGCGTATCTCAGACCTTGACGGCGATGGCGTCATTGACATCAACGACATGGTATATGTCGGCTCGTCGCTCGCCAAGGTCTACGGGGGATGGATGCACGAGCTAAAGTGGAAGAATCTCGAGCTCGACATGCTCTTCAGCTACGCCATCGGGCGGGACATGTACGAGACGTATTCCTACTCATCCCTCGACGCGTACACCAACGGGCAGTCCGGGAACGCCCTCTACGTGAACACGAGCGCGGCTTCCTTCTGGACGCCGGAAACGCCAAACGCCACCCACGCCCGGCTGGGAACGCTTAACTCGGGAACGGGAATGATCGAGACGAATCTCGAACGCGTGAGTTACGTGAAGCTAAAAACCATGACTCTCGGGTACTCGCTCCGGGAGGAGTGGACGAGAAAAGCCGGCGTCGCGGGGATAAGGCTCTTCGTCACCGGGGAGAATCTCTTCACGCTGACAAATTACTCCGGCGTCGACCCGGAGGCCGTGAGCGTCGAGGACGGACACGATACCTTCGACACTTACCCGCTGGCGCGCAAGTGGACCGTCGGCCTTACCTTGAACTTTTAACACGTTACCGACATGAAAAAGATAATCTATTGTATCGCGTGGACAGCCTGCATCGCGTGTAACGACCTGCTGGACGTGAAACCGGAAAACGCCGTGACGTACACGAATTTCTTCCAGACCGAGAAGGATCTCGGGCAGGCCAACGCCGAGTTGTACGCCCGGCTGAGGGAAATCTATTTCGTATACTCGAGGGCAAACCCGCATGACATCATCGGCCTGCGTTACGACGCGCAAAACGCGTACAGCGCCTACCCCGACGAGCTAAAAAACCTCCTGCCGCAAGCTTTCAAGGAGCAGGGCGGGCTCTCCTGGAGCTATCATTACGCCGCGATATTCCAGGCTAACTTGATCCTCGACAACCTGCACCGGGCTACAGACGTGCCCGACGAGCGAATCGCCTTCTACGCCGGGCACGCGCACTTCGTGAAGGGATTGGCATATCACGAGATCGCCAGACGATGGGGGGACGCGCCCGTGCCCACCACCACGAGGAGTATCGAAACGCTGGGAAGAAGCCCGGCAGCAGAGGTGATCGACACGGCAAGAACTAACGCCCTGAAAGCTTTCGTGCTGCTGAAGCCGTACGAGGAGCAAGTCGATCACAGGGGAGAACCTACCTACAAGTATTACGGGCACAGGGCAGCAGCAGCAGCGCTCCTCGCCAACATACACGCGTGGAACGCCGGGCGTACCGGGAACATGGAGGAGTACAAGGAGACGGATCGCTATTGCTCGATGATCATCAACGGAGAGCTCGGGAGCTTCCGAATGGAGGAGGACCCGGAGGCCGTGTGCCTGAACAAGGGAACGACATACCCCTCCAGCGAATCCCTCTTCGAGCTGGTCAACTACCCGCTCGACTTCAACGGCGGGTTCACAACCGGCCATTATCACGTCGGCATCGGATTTCACATGGGAGACACCTACAGCTGGGGCGCTTTCCCCTTCAATCCACTCGACGACCAGGAGGAGCAAAACCAGTACTTTAATTATTACCTCCTCGCCAACGCCTCCGTCAAGGAAATCTGGGGAGCGAACGACAAGCGCAGGCAGGCATACTTCTACAACTTCGATTACTACAACGAAAAATGGGGCGACGACGGGTACGCCTTCCCATACTTCTGGCGCGAGGTCGTCGTCGATCCCGCCTGGAACGAGATCGTGAACCTGCTCGGGAACCGGATCTTCTGGCGGCTGGCCGACTTGCGGCTCTTGCGGGCAGAAGCGCGGTGCCGCGCCGGATTACCGGGCGCCGAGGAGGACCTGAACGCCGTGAGGACGAGGGCCAACGCCGATCTCTATCCCGCCGCCGGCGACGCGGAAGGACTACAAATGGCCATCTTCCGCGAACGCGAGAAAGAACTATTCTTCGACGGCGAACGCTATTACGACATCATCCGAAACGGCTATTACCGCCTCCCGGGGATGATCTCGGAAGCCTTCGAACGGCTCTCAGACGCCGACGTGCAGGGCGGCGCGCTACACGTCCCCGTGAGCGACGAGGTCTTCGAGAGTAACACGAGAATGAGAAGGAATCCCTTCTGGTTAAGCAGGTGGTAAACAAACTTAATACGCTACATCATGAGAACAATAATAATCGGCATCATGGCATTGCTCGCCGCGTGTTCCACCAACTGGAATTTCGAGAACACCGGCCTGGCCAACGAACGCTTCGACGGGAACACCATCGAGTATCTCGCGAGCAACCCGTACGACTGGGATTCCGTCCGACTGGTCATCGAGCGGGCGGGATGGACAACCAATTTCAGCCAGGAGAAATTCACCTTCTTCGGCCCCACGAATCACTCCATCCGACGCTGGATGAAGGCTAACGCGATCGAAACAATCGCCACTATCCCCGTGGAAACATGCCGGGAACTGATCAACGCGCACGTGCTCGACGGAGAGTTACTACGCGACGACATCCCCGCCGGCGAGCTCGTCAACGCGGAATGGCGCGGGGGAGAATCATACACCTTCCGCTCGGGAAGAAGCATCGCGATCTACCGCGTCACCGGCAGTTACATGAACGTCGCCAAGGCGGGTGCCGCGGAAATCTACCTCCGGAGGGGAGGAAGCGTCACCGGAGTGGCCTCCTCGAACATCCGCACCGCGAACGGCGTCGTGCACTCGCTGGAGTACGCACATATCTTCGGAACACTTTAAACACGCGATAACATGAAAACGATAACTCGTGTAACAATGATCGTCCTGGCCGCGACGCTCTTCTTCTCGTGCGCGGACAGGGTCACCGGATACCTCGACGTCGCCAACGCCGAGTATATACCGGATTCACTGGTGATCCCCCGGTACGCGGATCTCGACCCCATCGCCGACGCCACGCGAATCGAAAACAACTCCCCGTGGGTCTCCCTGAGGATACAAGGCGTGCTCGGAACGCCGCCAGTTTATTATTCCGTCGCCTCCGCGCGGGAGGTCAACGGCGGCGATACCGGGAAATTCCTTGCCGGGGTCTCCATGATTGGTGGCGGAATCTTCTACTTCCCCCTGCAACACGAGACCCCGCCCGGCAGGTACATCGTCTCCGTCCGCGTGCACAACGAGGGACATGACATGGTTATCCCAGACGCCTTCACCTTTATCGTGAAATAGGGAGAGGGAACGCGGGATATAATAACTCCCGGAAAGAACAGGACAAGGGGCATTTGCAAGTTCGCGAATGCTCCTTTTCTTGTCCCTCCCGGGAGCTCGACATGCCCGTCTGTCACCGTGACAATGGCCCCTGTCACCGTGACAATGGCTATTGTCACCGTGACAATGGCCCCTGTCACCGTGACAATGGCTCCTGTCACCGTGACAATGGCACCTGTCACCGTGACAATGGCACCTGTCACCGTGACAGTGGCGACTGTCACGGTGATATTCGCCAGTGTCACG
>JAITJA010000147.1 GCA_031279175.1 Odoribacteraceae bacterium | reverse complement strand
GTATACTACCGGGATTTCTAATTAGATTTCCCGTTTGTCTAATTAGATTTTTCACTTGTCTAATTAGACAGGCGACTTTTCTAGTTAGACAAATGACTTGTCTAATTAGACAGACGACTTGTCTAATTAGACAAATGACTTTTCTAGTTAGACAGGCGACTTGTCTAGTTAGACAAATGACTTGTCTAATTAGACAGACGACTTTTCTAGTTAGACAAATGACTTTTCTAGTTAGACAAACCGTTTGTCTAATTAGACAAGCAGGAAATCTAGTTAGAAAAGTCGCCTGTCTAGTTAGAAATCTCGCCTGTCTAGTTAGACAAGTCGGGGTTTTAGTTAAAAATCCGGGGGATTTTTCCGCGAAATCCCGCGGTGACGCGCCACCCCGCTCCCCTCGTGGCCCCCTCGCGCCCGGCGCGCTTGCCGTCGCGAGGCGTGGTAAAGAGATTACCGGCATACAAAAGAAAATCGCGCGTGCGGCAACACGCGCGATCTCCAAGAGACAATCCCCGGTAGGGATATGGCAAAAAAAAAAGCAGTTTAAACTGCTTTTCTCACGATTTGTGCCTGCGTTCGTCGGAGACGCTTAACTTTTTCCTCCCTTTTGCCCTTCTCCTGGCCAGCACGGCCCTACCGTTGGCGGTAGACATCCTTTCCCTGAAACCGTGTTTGTTCCTTCTCTTGCGATTTGATGGCTGATATGTCCGTTTCATAGCGATTGTTTTAAATGGTTATTTATGGCGGCAAAGGTAATTTCTTTTTTCTTATCTCCAAAGCTTCTCGTGATTTATCCGGGACTACCGCTACCGGGTCGATTGACGGGCGCGAATAGTAAAAGGCCCCGGTCAAGATTTGAACCGGGACCTTACCGCGAAATGGACGGGCAATCTAATCCATTCCTACCGTTCCCGCGCAGCCCAGGCCACACCCGAAACAGCCACAGGCATACACGCCGCGTGACGCTTCCGGCACTTCCCTGGATTGAACCAAGGCGGTCGCTTCTAAAAACAAGGATTCTGGTACATTCATGACCTTTTGTTTTTAATGTTCAACAATATGATTGATTAACTCGCTCCCGAAGTCGAGGTCTCTGGTGATCTCGTGTACTTTGAGAGATGCCTTTAATTTCAATATTTCCTCGTCCGCCAGGGCGTGTTTTTTCTGCATGTAGTAGTTGATTTGGAACGCGCTGGTGACTCGCGCCTCTTCCAGCATTAACCAACACATGGATTTGTCCTTCGTCCGCGCGTTCCCGCGCGTGAAATAGTTGTACCCCACGCACGTGGGACATACCCGCTCTAACTTGCAACCGGCGCACTCCGGGTCGGTTAACTCCGCCGGGTCGCGGAAATTGATTTTATCAAGATCCCCGCGCGCGTCACGTCCTAACACGATGGGAGAGAAGAGATGACACGGGTATGCCTTCCCGTCGACGTCGTAGGCGGTCATGTTCGTGCCCGTCCCGCAATATTGAACGGGCGTGCCGGCTGTCAGGACGTTACCGTGTAATTTCGTGAACAACGAGGGCGGCTGGTAACGCGGGTTTTCAATGAAGAAGCGCGCGATCGTCTCTAACTCCCTCCGGTAATGGATGGCGTCCTCCCGCTCCCAGTTCTCCCCCTGGGCGAGACGGGCGTCAACCAAGTATCCTTTCTGTACCAGGGAGATCATCCCTTTCGATACCGTCTTGATCGAGTGCCTCGAGATGGTCATCTTCAAGGGCTGGTCGGGCCACAATTCGCGCGCGAATTCCACGGGTAACTGCTCCAGGAGTACCCCCCTGTTGGCCTCTTGCATCCCGGAATCACCGTCCACGGACATGACCAGTACAAAATCGTCTTTGTGCTCGCGAAACCAGCGCTGTTTTTCCTTGTCAAGCAGGGTGCCGTTGGTCGTCGCGTAGATGATGAAGGGGATGTCGACGCTTTTCAGTACCCACTCCGTGAAATCCTTGATAAACGGGAAGTTCATTAACGGCTCGCCCCCGAAAAGATCTATCTTCAAGGAGTCATTGACCTCGGATCGTTTTACTTTCTCGACCTCCTCGATGATGATCTTCTTTGCCAGCTCCAGGGGCATGTTTTTCCCGGGATCTTTGAATTTCTCGAAACAATAAACGCAGTTTAAATTGCACCCGTGTGTCACGAATAACGTGCATATCTTGGCTTTAGGTAATCTTCGTATCATCGCGCTAATCTTTTTGTTCACTCCGCGCTACTTCCCGTTGCCCCGGCGTCCCGACATGACTTCCCCGTTTTATTTCCCCTCCTTGACCGGGACGTGAATGATCACGCCGGCTCGCCTGCCCTTTCAGGCCCGCCTTTGACCCGCGTGGCGTCTCGCTGTAATTACTCCACGTTCTGTTCGCTCTAACACGTTGTTCCATTGTATTTTTATTAAAAGTACCTCTCCTGTTTAAGATGGCTACAAATATAAATACTGGAATTTTTAATACAAGCAATTCGTGGAAAAAAAATATAAGATATAAAGTGAGTCACCCCCGGCCCTTCATTTTCTCCCGAATAACACGCCCGATCCATGATTGACTATTCGGGAGGCGCGCGCTCGATTTTCCCGGTGTAAGTGCATCTTGATTTGGCATTTGTCATCAAAAAGGAGTTTTCTGCCCGTGGATAAACGATGTATACACGCTGACCGTCGGGGTAGATAACAAGTATCCCCGGGGTTACCGGGGATCTCGGCCACGGGAAAAGAGACGCGGACGGACGGGACGACGATGGTCTCGCGTAGATCCCGACAGGATAAAGAGATGTCCGCGCGGGAGAGATATCCCCGCGTTTATCTCGAGTGCTCGTTGTAAACCTGGAACTCCGCGATGGAAGGGAGCTCGCGGTAAGCGTCCACGACCAGGCGCACGCGCTCCCCGCTGACGCGGTCGAAGCGGTGGATCTTGACGCGCTCGTTATTTTCCCCGGAGAAGAGTGGTTTCCAGGCGCCGCGGTCGAAATATTCCAGGCAGTAGCGGGAGATCCGCGGTTTTTCCTTTTCGACGATCACGACGGCATTGAAAGCCTGTTCCCCGTCGAGATAGACCTCGAACCAGGGGTTTTTGACCGCGTCGATGGAGTCCCAGGCGGTACTGAAATCATCGTCGACGGCGAGATCCATGATGTGCATGTCTAAGCTCCAACTGGAATCCACGGGGCGGCCCTTCGCCAGGTTGGAGGCGATGACGGGGAGGTGATTGGGAGGTAGCGCCGCCGTTGGCCCGTCGTTTTTCCACCGTTTCCCGATTTCACGGAGGGCCTCGAGGGCGTTATCGTCGATGCGTCCCTCGCGGTTGGGCGCGACGTTTAGAATGAAATTGCAATAGGCGTTGTTCATCGGGATGATGTTCTCGTTGACGATCGTCGCGGGGTCTTTCACGGGGCTTGCCGGGAAGCTTTCTTTCCAGAACCAGTTGCGGTTTAATGGCAGGCAGGAGAGGGCCGGCAGGCGGTTGTGTTCCCTGGCGATATGCTGGCCGGCGCCCTGCTCGTATGACTTGATGTCCGTGTAATAAAGCGCGTCGGGGGGATACTTGGCTGCGTTGAGATCCATCACGAGGCAGTCGGGCTGGATGGATTTGACGAGGAGGTAGATCTCCTCGAAGGGGATTTCGTCGTAAGAGATGCGCGACCAGGGGGCGTCCCACCCGTCGATGACGAGGGCGGTAATCTCGCCGTAATTGGTGAGCAGCTCGCGGAGTTGCGCCTTGACCATCTCGACGTGCCGGGGCGCGATCCAACCGGGACGTAACTTGTGGCGCGTGTCGAGGATCGAGTAATAGAGCATGACTTTCAGCCCGGCAGCGCGGAAGGCCTCGACATATTCCCGTACCACGTCCCGTTTCAGCGGCGAGTTCATCACGTTATAGTTGGTGGTCTTTGTGTCCCAGATGCAGAAGCCGCTGTGGTGCTTGGTCGTCAGACACCCGTAGGACATGTTGGCAGCGCGCGCGGCGTCGGCCCAAAGCGAGCAATCGAGGCGCGTCGGGTTAAAGATATCGGCCGGTGCTCCCGGGTCGGCCCAGTCTTCCTGCATGAAAGTGGGGATGTTAAAGTGGATAAACATGCCGAAACGCAAGTCGACAAACTCTTGTTGAAGCTGGTGTAGTGGCCGTGTTTGTTTTTCCTGCCGCGTGTCATGCGCGAACGCGAACCCGAGAGCCGCGGCGAGTAGGATAATCATCTTTTTCATGTCGTGTGTTCATTTGAACGCAAATATACATTAAATCCCGTACGCGACAGGCACTATAGATCCCCCTCCTCCTCCCCCGCGGACGTCGCCGCCGGTTTCGCGTCTCGGGACTTTTATCTACCTTCGCGGTTGAAATTTCCAATCAACATGGACGACAATTACCGACAACATTAACCCGGACGGGGGGCGTATCTCGATATGATCCTCTGTTCACAAAAACAAAAGGAGGATTTTATCATGATGACTTTCCTGACGGGAAACCTTGGCTTTACCCGCGTCGACAAGTGGGAGCCGAATTGCTGGATTAACGTGGTCATGCCGACGGAGGAGGATATCCGCTACCTGACGCGAGAGGTCGGTATCCCGGAATCATTTTTACAAGATATAGAAGACGTGGACGAGCGGTCGCGCCTCGAGGTGGAGGACGACTGGATGCTCATGATCTTGCGTATCCCGCACAAGGTGGACGATAGTATCCCCTTCATCACCATCCCACTGGGGTTTATTATCAAGGGGGATACCTTTATCACGATATGCCACCACCATACCGAGATGCTACCCGACTTCGTGCAGTACGCCAACCGGAAAAACGTGCGGATCAGTAACACGTGGGACTTGCTCTTCCGCGTCTTCCTCTCCTCGTCCGTGTGGTACTTGAAGTACCTGAAGCAGATCAGCGCCCAGATGAACAGGGCCGAGAAGGAGCTGGAACGCTCCATCCGGAACGAGGAGTTGCAACGCTTGCTGAAAATCGAGAAATCACTGGTATTCTTTATCACCTCCTTGCAGGGAAACGATAACTTGCTCAGCCGGATGAAGAACTTGAAAGTGCAGCGGAAGTTCTTTGACGAGGATCTCGTCGAGGACGTGGAGATCGAACAACGGCAAGCGCAAGATACCGTCCGCATTTATAGCGACATCCTGAGCAGCACGATGGACGCTTACGCCTCGGTCATCTCCAACAACTTGAACATCGTCATGAAGCGCATGACCTCCGTGTCGATCATCCTGATGCTCCCCACCTTGATCGCCAGCTTGTACGGGATGAACGTCCCCAACAGCCTGGAGACAAACGCCTGGGGGTTCGCGATCGTGATCGTCGTCTCTATTCTATTTTCCGTGGTCGGGTATCTCTTCTTCAAGTGGCGGAAGTGGCTATGAGCGGCACTTGTCGCACCGCCCCTTGAGCACGAAGTTCACAGCCTCCAGCCGGAAGCCGGGAGGCAATTGCACGGGAGGGATCGCGATCTGCTCGAGGCAACGCGTTTGCCGGCAGCGGGTACAATAAAAGTGAACGTGTAAGTCATTCAGGCAGCAACTGCAATCGCTGCTGCACACCGAGTACTTGACAGACCCGGAGCCGTCGTCAATACTATGGATCAATAGTTTTTCGTGAAACAGCCGGATCGCGCGGGAGAGCGTCGACTTGTCCACGCTACCGAGCACCTCCTCCAGGTCCGCCAGGCTGAAGGCCCGCCGGTAGTTCAACATCGCCTTGAGGACGAGTAGTCGTACGGCCGTCACGTGAATGCCCCTGTCAATGAGTCGTTGTTCAAGTTCTTCCATGCGCGTCATTATCTTTCAGGCAAATGTACACGAAAAAATGTATCACATGCACGAGTATCATTTTTTTCATTACATTTGTCGTCGACAAGAGATTTAGCAACTTAAAAACAAAGTATCATGGAAAAACATCACGTGGACCTTTTTATCATCGCGCACGCGGACAAGTTTAAACCCGACGCGCTTCCCGCTATCAAGCAGAAACTGGAGCAACTCCCCGACGACCAGTTTATCACGACGCAGATGCTTAACCTGCAAAACCCGACAACGATCCTGCTCATCGCGCTCTTCCTCGGCTGGGAACGATTCTTCCTGGACGACATCGGCCTGGGAATCCTCAAGATCATCACCTGCGGCGGGTTCGGGATATGGTATCTCATCGACATCTTCACGGCATGTGACCGCACGAAGAATTACAACTTTAGAAAGTTCAATAGATATTTTATCTAACATGAACCGAGGCAGGCGACGGCAAGCCGCTATCGCTATTTTACTCCTGGCCGGTGCCGCGGCCTTTTACCTGTGGGGCGACAAATTACCTTTGTCGCCCTGCCCTTTTAAGCTTGTTACCGGGTATCCTTGCCCGGGTTGCGGCGGGTCGCGTGCAGTGACACTCCTGTTGCATGGTCACGCGAGAGAGGCTCTCCTGATGAACCCCCTCTCCGTCCTCGTCGCGCTATTCGCGGCCGTCTCCCTGTGCTGGATCGTGATAGACGTCGCCCGCGGCCGCTCTACCTACTGGAATATATACAAGATCCCGTGGAGCCGCCCGGCAATCATCGCGGCGGTAGTTGTGCTCCTCCTCGACTGGGCCTGGAACATATACAAGGGATTATAGATTACGCGAGCGCCTGCTTGAAATCATCGAACAAGTCCGTCACGTCCTCCAGCCCGACAGAAATACGAATGGTCTGCTGGCTGACCTCCATTTGCTGGCGCGTCTCCTCGGTAAACGTGCCGAAGATCGTGCTCGCCGGGTGAATGGCCAGTGTTTTATTATCAAACAGGTTGGTCGCCCGCCGGATCAACTGCAAGCGATCGATCAACTGGAAGCACGCCTCGCGCGACGCGAGGTCAAACGTGAACATAGCGCCCGGGAACTCACCGAACTGCGATAGCGAGGTGGCATGACACGGGTGTCCCTCGAACCCGGGATAGTTCACCGACACCACCCCCGGCAACTCCCGCATCCGCGCGGCCAGTTCCCGGCACGTCCGCGTTGCCCGCTCGTATCGCAACGCGAGCGTCTCCAGCCCGTTGATTTGCGCTTGTGCCGCGTACGGCGTCATGCATGCGCCCAGGTTGCGGTGGATTTCCCGCCGGATCTTCGTCGAGAAGGCCGACGCGCCGGGAGACGCCACCACCGCGCGCAGCTTCGGCGAACGTTGCCAGTCGAAGCTATCGTGATCCAGCACGAGACCGCCGAGCGAGGTCGCCCCGCCCGAAATGTATTTCGTCGAGGAGACGATCTCCACGTCTACACCAAAATCCGCAGCCCGGAAGGCGGTAAACGGCACTACCGTCGTGTCGGCGACGAGCGGCACGCCCTTCTCGCGACACACCTGCGAGAGCGCTTTCAGGTCGACAACCTCCATCTGCGGGTTCGTGATCACTTCCAGGAACACGACGCACGTGTTCTCGTCTATCTGTCCCGCCGTCTCCTCGATATTCGTCAGGTCGACGAATCGTGGTTCCACGCCGAAGTCTTTCAGCGTGTAGGCGATCAGCGAGAAAGTATTCCCGAAGAGGTGCGGCGACGTCACGATATTCCCCCCGGCACGCGCCGTCGCGATCAACACGTTCGCGATGGCAGCCATCCCGGAGTTAAACGCGATCGCGTCTGCGGCCCCGCTTGCTGCTTTCACGCGTTGTTCGAAATATTGTACTGTAGGGTTCGTGATCCGCGAGTAGACATGTTCCGGCGACTTACCGGTAAAGGCCAGTTCCATTTGCGCGGCGGTTTGGAACTCGTATGCTACCGTGTGATAGACTGGCATGTTCAGTGCTCCGTACGGGTCTTCCAGCGGGTAGTGCGCGTGTAATATCTTCGTTTCTGCTTTCATGGTGTAGTGTTTTTAATCCGGACAAACGTACGGGATTTTTTCAGCTTTCACAACCCGCGTCCCGGGCACGGGAGACTTTCCCTCGCCTTCGCAACATTACTCCGCGATTTCGCGAAGGCTTCCCACGGTACGAAAATATCTAGACTATACCACGCAAGATTCGTTGACCTGTCCTGAAAAACCTTACAGATTTTCTTACTTTGTCCTGAATAGTCTTGACATTTTCGTCCTGTCATGGCTTTACAGGGTACGGCAAATGTAAATATATTTCCCACATGATAACGTTTGTAAAACAGTTACATCGTGTTTACAATTTGTTTCATGCCTCCCCGTTTTGCGCCAGGGAAATGGAGCGAGGCCGGGGCGAACGACTGTACTCGCGATCGAAGGCAACGTAGAAAAGAGGATGGTAAAGGAGCAGGAAAAAGAGAGCGCGGCGGTGCACAATCCCAGTGACAACCAGACTTGCCGCGTGGTGACGGTAAGTATATTTCCGAAGAGAAACGAGAGGAGATTGGGGGCATATCCCGGCGAGAGATCGATGAAAAGCACGCCCAATGCCATGCCCGCCGACCAGAAGAGGCCTATGAGGGAATCCTTGAGACGACCGGAGGCGGAGAGACGGTGGATGGCAAAAGCCGCCGCGAGCGCGAATGTCGCCGCCCCCCACAACGAGGAGAGCATCTATCCTGCAAGACGATTTCTCCTGTCTTATCTCGTAGACTGTTTGTCGCCAGGTTTTTTTCTGATGCTGTTGACTGTTCCCCTGTTTACATCAAACCGACTGGCTACCGCTGTCACGGATTCGTTATTGTTGTAATACGCGGTCAACACGCGCTCTCAAACTTCTTCAGTGTAAAATTTACTTTCTCGTCTTACCATAACCCTACTTTTTACTGTTTAGGTTTTGTAAAGCTATTTCAGGACATGATTAGTGGTTGATATTATTCCGTTAAGAGATAACCGCGGATACTTTGCGGTGATACCTCGTGTATGCGAAGGATTCCCCATGCGGGGATTAGCGGACGAGCGTGAGTAATTCCTGGGCTTTCTCCTGCCATGTTTGATTCCTGGATTGCATGGCGAGCGTGTTAGCAACGCGGGCGTACTTCTTTGCCACGTCATTAAAGCCGCATTTCTCGGAGATCAGCGCGTAATTGTACACGGCCTCGAAATCCCTGGGCACCTCCACCGTCTTTCCCGCCCATAGCTGGATCACCTTCAGGCGGGAGACATCATTCATGATCTCCAGCGCACCATCGGTAATCTCCTTGATCATCTGCCGGTTTTCCGGGAAATAGCGGAACAGCTTGCGCGCCTTGTAGAAATAATCCTCGGGTTTCCGTTCCGCCCGCAGTTGTTTGATATAGAAATAATCCTGCACCACGTCGTAGTGCTCGTAGCCGGAAGACTTCAGGTAGCCGAGGTACTGCTCGTAGCGCGCCCGGTCCTTCTCGTAGAACTTTTCCAGGTGTTGCACGAAAGTATTATCGAGCTTCTGGAAGACGTCATCCCGCGAGAAATTCTGCACGAACTTGGCCTGATTATCCAGCACGTACTTGAACTGCGGCGCGTTCACGTCCTCGACGTAATCGCGAATGATCGACCAGTTATACTCTTTCACGTAATCGGTTTCCTGTTGTGTTTGGAAGTAACGTTTCAGATAAGGTTCATTAGATTTGCCTTGCAGCTTCAACTCCTGCAAGAGCTGTACGGTCGCGGAGACATCCGCCGGGTTAGCCTCGAACTTCTTTACCAGCGTCTCCAGTTTATTCTCGTTATTCGCGTTATTAATTTGTTCACCGTTCACCTGCATTCCCGTGATCGCCAGCAGGAGGATGCCTGTCATTATTGCACGTATCATGTTCTTTAAATTATAGGGTTAATGTACGCTTATATAACACGCACGTACCACAAAAGGGTGACTATCCCTTTTGTTTTAACGTCCATTTAACAGGTTTTAATTGTCGCTCCTTCACGGGTGGGGAGGAGCGACTCCTCGTGTCAGTCCACTTCCAGCACGATCGCGTACTCCCGCGAAGGCTCGAAGGCGGGATTATACACCAGCAGGAAGTTCTCGTCCGCGACCATCTTCCACCGTTGCCCGTTGGCTGGCCGCGGGTTCTCCAGGCGTTCCGGGAAGAAGTAGCTGAAGGGAATATCCAACACGTGCTCCTCCTTGAAGCCGCCACCGGCCAGTTGCTTCATGTTAAACTTGTCGCCGGTTTTCACCGTCACGGTGACGCGCTTACCATCCCGGCGCGTTGTCACGGTGAAGTCATTCTCCCCTGCCACCTCCTGCAAGCGCGCGTCCCAGAGAGGGTCGCCGTAATAAGCCAGCACGTCGCGATCGTGCCAGAAGCCCAGTTGATCATTTGTTGGCGTCTTTCCCAGCGCGTTCGTTAGCGCGTCCTTCCCGCCCATAGTACCGCGGTCGTGCGGGTAGCTTTCGCGGGCAAAGATCGGGTGCCACTCGCTCCCCTGGAACAAGAAATCCTGTTGGTTCAGGTATATCGCCTCGGCCAGCGAGTAGCGTCCTGGTGTCGCGAGCCAGTACTTTAGCCCGCCCCACCCGTTGCGTCCGTGCCACGTGGGCACCACGTACCCGATCATCGCGGTCGCGTTCCCTCCCTTCATCCACGCGACGGCCATGCTCTTGTTCGTCCCGTTCACGTTCCCGATCAGGCAATTGCCCACCGCGAAATAGATCTTCCGCTTCCCGCTTCCCGGCACGTCCCATGTCTCTCTCGTGAAGCGATCCTCGGCGTACAGGCAGCCTTCGCGCGCCTTGATATTGCCCAGCGAGAAAGGCATCTCGAGGTTATTCTCCGTCGCGTGCGCTGCCGTCACCACCAGGTCGGGATCGTACGCCGCGTACAGTTCCGTGAACTTCCGCAGCACCTGTTCTCTGGCCACCCGTCCCGTTGTAACTGCCTCTCCGCGTCCTCGTTTCTCTCCCCACAGGCCGGCGGTATGGTCATCGACCCACGCGTAGCGGTCGAACCATTTTGCCTCGTGCAGCTCCATGATCGTGGCTACCGCGTCCTTTACCACCAGTGGTTGCGCGCTATTTTCCACCATCTTCATTGCCGTCTCCGCGTCGTACCCCGTGATAACGCCCCACAGGAAGTCGGCGAAGATGTCATCGTCCACGGTGCGACTCACCTCGTGCATCTTGATAATAAAGTTCCTGTCGAGGCGTTCGGGCTTCTCGACGATGGCCACGTACCGGGGGCGCAATTGCTTCAGCGCGGCGGACAACTCCCCCGGTTCCCGGTCGTAGAGCAGGAGCGCGGCCCCGTGCTTATCGCGCAGCGCGAGGGCCACCTTGTTCCAACTCGCGTCGGAGGCTACTGCCTGCGACGCCATCACGACGTACTCGTCTTTTCGCGTGTTTCCTGCTGCCGTCGCGATCGTCGCGCACAAGAGCAGCGTCATCCATCTCTTCATGTTATTAAAAGTATTAAGTTTATTAGCCGCGGGCCGCGCGATACACCGCCAGCAGCACGATCATCACGATTACCAGGATAGTCACTCGCCGCAGCGTTGCCCGTCGTCCTGCTTGTTCTTCTTTCTCTCTTGCTTCTCGCGCTTCCTCCCCGTCTGCCGTCTCGTGTTCCCACTCTTGCCGGACGCCCTCCATCTCGTTCATTAGTCGCCGGTGGACGGGGCTTTTTATCCACTCCTCCACCTCCCGGTCATCCAGTTGTTCGCGCTCGTTCAGCAGCCGGAAGGCGAACGCGATCTCTTCATCCGTGTATTCCATTGTCAATTGGTTTGTGGGTTCAAAGGTAAGGAAAAACGCGGGATGACGAGGCGGCCGCTCGCGAGGCCATCCGCGGAGACCGTGACGCGGGTATCGCGGTGGAGACCGGTAGACTGTATAATTAAGGTCAGTTGGCCGTTAAAGAAGTGCATGTACGGCTCGTGGAAGGGGTCAAGGCACGTGGGGTCACCGTTCGCGGAGGCACGGAAACGTCCGCCACCCGTAACGCGGAACGACGCCAGGCGATTATCGAGCGGGCAAAGATTCCCCTCCTTGTCCACCACGCGGACGGTCACGTGAAGCAAATCCTCCCCGTCACCGGCGATCACTTCCCGTGCGGGGATCAGCTCGACACGTCGCGGCGCGCCGGCTGTCCGCGTGACGCGTTCCTCGCGAACGTTCCCGTCGGCGTCGCGGGCCACCACGCGCAATTCTCCCGGTTCGTACGCGACCTCCATCCACCGGGCGCGGTAGCGGTCGTCTATCGAGGAACTATCTGGCCGGCGCGTCCCCTGGCTCTTCCCGTTGACAAACAGCTCGACGCTCGGGTAACTCGAGTAAACGAAGACAGGCGTCACGAGCCCCTCCCGTCCGGGCCACGTCCAGTGTGGCAGCACGTGAAGCGTTGACGATGCCTCGTTCCAGCGGGCACGATAGAGCCAGTACCGGTCCTTGGGGAGCGATGCCAGGTCGATAATACCGAAGAGGGAACTATGATTGGGCCACGCGTTGACATCATAAGGAGTAGGTTCGCCGAGATAGTCAAAGCCGGTCCAGACAAACTGCCCGAGCGTCCAGGAGTAGTCATCGGCAAGGGCAAAATCCTCGTCCGGGAGGTTCGACCAGTGGCAATACTCCACGTCGTAGGACGACGACTGGTGGTCGGGGTAAGTCGCGTTGGCACGTTTCGCGACGGGGAACTTGTAGACGCCGCGCGAGCTAACCGTGGAGGCGGTCTCGCTGCCCAGGAGCACCTTCCCCGGGAGTCGTTCCCGCGTGTCGACGTAGCGATGTGTCCGGTAATTAAAGCCGACGAGGTCAAGGGCGCTGGCAAACCCGTTAGCAAGCGCGCGGTCTACCTGGTCAATGCCGCAGGTGACCAGCCGCGTGGGATCTTCCCTATGACAGATATCGCGGAGATACCGCGCCACCTCCCCGCCTCCCGGCCGCGCCTGCGTGGGCACCTCGTTACCGATGCTCCAGAGGACAACGCTGGGATGATCGCGGAAATGACGAATCATGTTGACAAGATCGCGTTCGGCCCACTCGCGGAAGAAACGGTGGTAGCCGTTCTCGCACTTGGCGACGTCCCACTCGTCGAACGCCTCGACAATCATCATGAACCCCATCTCGTCACAGAGATCGACGAGCGCTTCTGACGGCATGTTATGTGCCGTGCGGATAGCGTCGCAGCCCATCTCCTTGAGGAGCGCGAGGCGGTGACGGATAGCGGCACGATTGACGGCAGCGCCGAGCGGGCCGAGATCGTGGTGATTACATACGCCGCGAAACTTGCGCTGTCGCCCGTTCAGGAAAAAACCGCTGCTATCGATCTTCACCTCCCGTATACCGAAGCGCGTGACATGCTCGTCGACGAGCGTGTCGCCCGCGTACAGGCGAGAGCGGGCCTCGTGGAGGCGCGGGCTCTCTGGCGACCAGAGGCCTGGCGTCTTGATCGCGAAAGATTGTAGGGCGGGTGCTGTATTGTCGCGCGCGAGGGTATCGATAGCCAGCAAATGCCCGTCGCGGTCATGAATACTGGTAATAACGCGGGTAGCGCGGCCCTCGATGGCGGTTTCGACGAGCAGCGTCGCGAGAGAATCGCTAACGAGCGGCGTGGTAACGCGCGTGCCCCATACCGGGACGCGCGCCTTGCCGGTAATGACCAGACGCACCTCGCGATAGAGCCCCGCGCCCGGATACCAGCGTGAAGAGCGCGGCCTGTTCTCGAGGCGCACGGCGACGAGATTATCTTTCCCGTTGGCATTGAGCAGCCGGGTAACGTCCACGTGGAACGCGTTATACCCGTTAGGCCAGTAGCAAACCTCGCGGCCGTTGACGTGCACGCGCGCCTCGCTCATGGCGCCGTCGAAGAGGAGTGTAACGTGGTCACCTGGAGTCACGTCAAAGCGCGTGCGATACCATCCTGTCCCGGTATAGGGAAGGCCGCCGGTACGCCCCGTCTTGGTTGTTGGCGCGCTTTCCATGTTCTGCGCGACGGCGACGCGTTGCAGATCCTCGTCCGGGCTGAATGGCCCCGTGATGGCCCAGTCGTGAGGCACTGTCACGCGTTGCCAGTCGCTATCGTCGCGTGCTGGATCTGCTGCCCCGTCGGGGTCCCCGCAATAGAATTTCCACTCCTTGAGCAGCCGCGTCTCGCGTACGGGCCGGTCGTCGCGTGCCATTGACCGCGCCGACAGGCAGCACGCCAGTACCAGTATCAGGATTCGAGTCATTATCATGCCGGTATATTTTAGTTGGTGAACGTCATCGTGCGCGAAGATATTCTTATTCCTGTAGCGTCAACACGCGATAAACAGAAAAGACAAGGCGCGAGGGGAAAAAACCGGGGCGTCACAGTCATGATAGCGCCCCCGGCCAAAATTTAGTATGACAATATCATTACCGGGTCTACCGGAACGGCTGCTCACCGGGGGAACACTCCTCGTCGCGGCTCTCTCCAGGAATATAAAACGAGCCGCGAGGGGATATCGCTATTCCCTCGCGGCTGTTTCTTTCACGCGATATCCCGCGCTATAACCCGACGATGGTGACGGTTTTCCCGTTGACGCGTTCTTTTCTCGTGTAGATTTTTTCTTCCCACTTGATGTCTGGG
>JAITJA010000145.1 GCA_031279175.1 Odoribacteraceae bacterium | reverse complement strand
TTTCGAGTTCTGGAGCTCGGCGAGCGATAGCGTGTACTCGATCAAGGGTGAGGTGATCTCGACGAATAGACCATCGGTGAATTTCCGGGTGTACTGGGATGGCGACTTGCAGGACGAGCTGCTGGACGGGACGCGGATCGACAAGTGGGACGGGACGCGGGCGCGACGACTGGAGGATTTCGCGCGTTTCGGCGCCCGGTCGATTAACGGGAGTAAGCAGAATCCTTGCCTGAGCGCCGATATTCTCGGTGACTGGCGGGAGGAGGTGGTGTTTTATGACGGGAATGACCCGGGACGGTTGATGATTTTCACGACGACTATCCCCACTCGCGTTCGAATGCCCACGCTGATGCATGATCGCTTGTACCGGCTGGCCGTGGCGGTGCAGAACGTGGCCTATAACCAGCCACCGCACCTGGGGAGGTATGTCGGGGAGTGAATGAAAATGACGACGTCCCTCGCGGGGGCGTCTTCGTTTCGCGCGTCAGATGGCGTCGAGCCGGCGGAGGAGTGTCTTGAGGGATGTTTTTTCCTCGATGATGCCGGGTAGTCGGTCGATGCTGACACGTTCTTGCTGCATGGTGTCTCGATGGCGTATGGTGACGGTGTTTTCCTCGAGCGAGAGGTGGTCGACGGTGACGCAGAAGGGCGTTCCGATGGCGTCTTGCCGCCTGTATCGCTTGCCGATGGAGTCTTTCTCGTCGTAAAGGCAACGGCAGTCGAGACGTAGTTGCTGTATGATTTCCCGGGCTTTCTCGGGTAGCCCGTCTTTCTTCACGAGCGGTAGCACGGATAGCTTGACGGGGGCCAGCGCGGGTGGCAAGGCGAGGAGGACGCGCGTTTCCCCGTCGTCGATGGTTTCCTCGCGGTAGGCGGCGGAGATGATTTGCAGGAACATCCTGTCAACGCCAATGGAGGTCTCGACAACGTGGGGGATGTATGATTCGTTGAGGCCCGGGTCGAAGTATTGCATTTTCTTTCCCGAGAATTCTTGATGGCGACGCAGGTCGAAGTCGGTGCGGGAATGTATTCCCTCGACTTCCTTGAATCCAAATGGGAAGCGGTATTCAATGTCCGTGGCGGCGTCGGCGTAGTGCGCGAGTTTGTCGTGGTCGTGGAAACGGTAACAGGCCGCGCCGAAGCCAAGTGCCTGGTGCCATTGCATCCGGAGCTTTTTCCAACGGTGGAACCATTCGATGCCCGACCCAGGAGGAACGAAGAATTGCATTTCCATCTGCTCGAATTCTCTCACGCGGAAGATGAATTGCCGGGCGATAATCTCGTTGCGAAATGCCTTGCCTATTTGGGCAATGCCAAAGGGGATTTTCATTCGCCCGCTCTTCTGGACGTTCAGGAAGTTGACGAAGATGCCTTGCGCCGTCTCCGGGCGGAGGTAGATCTTGCTGGCGCCTTCCGCGGTGGATCCCATTTCCGTGGCGAACATGAGGTTGAATTGCCGCACTTCTGTCCAGTTGCACGTGCCGCTGACCGGGCAGACGATCTGGTTGTCGATGATGATCTGGCGGAGTTCCGCGAGGTCGTTCGCGTTTAACGCGGCGGATAGACGGGCAACGAGGGCGTCTCTTTTCTCGAGATGTGCCGCTACCCTCGGGTTTGTTTGCCGGAAGAGTGGCTCGTCGAAACGATCACCGAAGCGTTCGCGTGCTTTTTCTATCTCTTTCTCGGCTTTTTCCTCGTACTTGGCGACGTGTTCCTCGATCAGCACGTCGGCGCGATAGCGTTTCTTGGAGTCCTTGTTGTCAATCAACGGGTCGTTGAAGGCGTCCACGTGCCCGGATGCTTTCCATGTCGTGGGGTGCATGAAGATCGCCGAGTCTAAACCGACGACGTTCTCGTGTAGCAATATCATGGAATCCCACCAGTAGCGCTTGATGTTGTTCTTTAATTCCACGCCGTGCTGCCCGTAGTCGTAAACCGCTCCCAAGCCGTCGTATATCTCCGAGGAGGGGAAGACGTACCCGTATTCCTTGCAGTGCGCGACCAGTTTCTTGAAAATATCTTCTTGTGCCATGTTGATTCGTTTTTTGAGGTTCCGGGCAAAGGTAAAAAGAAAATAAAAAAGGGCCCTCGAGAGGCCCTCTTTTATTCACGCAACACGCGTTACATCATGCCTGGCATCCCACCGCCCATTCCGGCAGGAGCTGCAGGTTCGTCTTTCTTCTCTTCTACCAGCACGCACTCGGTGGTCAAGAACATCCCGGCAATCGAGGCCGCGTTTTCCAGGGCAACGCGCGCGACTTTCTTCGGGTCGATCACGCCAGCTTCTTTCAGATTCTGGAATTCACCCGTGCGGGCGTTGTACCCGAAGTCACCCTTGCCTTCTTTTACCTTGTTTACCACGACAGCTCCCTCGACGCCCGCGTTGACGGCGATCTGGCGAAGCGGCTCTTCAATGGCGCGCTTGATGATGTCAATACCGGTGCACTCGTCCTCGTTGTCTCCCTTCAACTGCTCCAGCGACGGGATGGCACGGACGTATGCCACGCCACCACCAGCCACGAATCCTTCCTCGATAGCAGCGCGCGTGGCGCTCAAGGCGTCGTCGACACGGTCTTTCTTCTCCTTCATCTCGATCTCTGAGGCAGCACCAACGTAGAGGACGGCCACGCCACCGGACAATTTGGCAAGGCGCTCCTGGAGCTTCTCCTTATCGTAGTCGGAGGTGGTGGTCTCGATCAATTTCTTGATTTGCGTGATGCGATCCTCGATGGCTCTCTTGCTACCGGCTCCATTGACGATGGTGGTGTTTTCCTTGTCGATGGTTACCTTCTCGGCCTTACCAAGCATGTCGATGGTCGCGTTTTCCAACTTGATCCCCTTTTCCTCGGAGATCACCACGCCTCCCGTCAGGACGGCCAGGTCTTCCAGCATCTCTTTCCGACGGTCACCGAACCCGGGGGCTTTCACGGCGGCGATCTTCAACGACCCGCGCAGGCGGTTTACTACCAACGTGGTCAGCGCCTCGCTCTCCACGTCTTCTGCCACGATCAGCAGGGCGCGGCCCGATTGTGCTACCGGCTCCAGGATCGGGAGTAACTCTTTCATCGTGGAGACCTTTTTGTCGTACAGCAGGATGTAAGGGCTGTCGAAATAGGTCTGCATCTTCTCGGTGTCGGTAACGAAGTACGCGGAGATGTATCCCCTGTCGAACTGCATACCCTCGACGACCTTTACCTCGGTCTCGATCCCCTTGGCCTCTTCGACCGTGATGACGCCCTCCTTGGAGACTTTCTTCATGGCCTCGGCGATGAGCTGACCAATAGAGTCGTCGCCATTAGCAGAGACGCGGGCAACCTGGCGGATCTTCTCGTAATCCTCTCCCACGTCCTCTTTTTGCGCTTCCAGACTTGACACGACGGCGGCCACGGCCTTGTCGATACCCCGTTTCAGGTCCATCGGGTTAGCACCGGCGGTCACGTTCTTCAGTCCCACGTTGATGATGGACTGGGCAAGGATGGTAGCCGTGGTCGTGCCGTCACCGGCATCGTCCCCTGTCTTGGAGGCTACCTCTTTCACCATGTGCGCGCCGATGTTAGCGTAAGAATCGGCAAGCTCGATCTCTTTTGCCACGGTCACCCCGTCTTTCGTGATTTGCGGTGCGCCGAATTTTTTCTCGATAACCACGTTACGCCCCTTGGGACCGAGGGTAATCTTCACGGCGTTGGCCAGTTCATCCACGCCTTTCTTCAGCAAGTCACGCGCTTCGATATTAAACTTAATCTCTTTTGCCATACAACTTTGTTTTTAAATAATTCTACGTTACAGGATGATTAAAATGTCTGATTGATTCATGACCAAATACTTTTTGTCATCGAGATGGAGCTCCGTGCCGGCATACTTGCCGAAAAGTACGGTGTCCCCTACCTTGATTTCCATTGGTTCGTCATGTTTTCCTTTTCCCGTCGCCACGACGATCCCTTTTTGGGGTTTCTCCTGCGCGGTGTCAGGAATGATGATACCCGAAGCCGTTTTGGTCTCTGCCTCTACCGGCTCTACGATGATTTTACTAAGAACAGTTTTTAGTGCCATAACTTTTTATCGTTTTAAAGTTTTACATGTGATTTTTTTTATCCGTTGCGAGCACATACATTTTTCGTGCCAAAGAAAAAAAATGCCAGCATGGGTGACATACTGACATTGGAATGTCGAGGAAGAGTCCCCCCCTCTTCAATTCGCGTTCTCTTCCAGCGGGAGTGGGGCCGTTTCCCCGCCAATGCCCTGGGTCGGGAAATTCGGCGTGGTCTGTGCCGGGAGTTGCCCTCCTTGTCCGTCCAGCGCGGACCCGCTTCCCTCTTCTCCCCTGGGGACAAGTAGAGAAGCGAAGAGGCACAGTACAAACACGGCGCCGGCCAGCGTCCAGGTGGCCTTCTCCAGGAAATCAGTCGTTTTTCTTACCCCCATGATCTGGTTGGAAGCAGCGAACGAAGAGGCTAACCCACCTCCCTTGGAATTTTGCACCAGTACAATTAATATCAGCAGAACGCAGATAATAATAAGTAGAATTGAAATTGTGGTGTACATGACTATTTTGTATTACGTTTTAATTCATTTATTTCCTCAATCGAGCGTGCAAAGGAAATACTTTTTTCCGGATATTTCAAACTTAAATTCATGTAAACCGCGATGGCCTTATCATATAGTTTTTGTTTGAGATAGATTTTTGCCAGTGTTTCCGTGAAGAACTCCTCCTTGTCTTCCCGGGGCGGCTCGTTCATGTTTCCCTTCTCTACGGTCGCGACGGGCGTTCGCGGCATCCCCGGTTGCTCCCTGATAAAGATGTCTATCGGGTCTTCCTTCTTGCCGGGACACGTTTCTCCTACCTCTTCCGGGTACTCTTTTTCAAGCTGATACACAGACACGTGTACAAGATTCTCGCGGGGTTTTAACACTTCCCTGTCGGGCGCTCCCGTCATCCCTTCCTCGAACGGCGGCAGGCGATGCAGATAGCGATAGAGCAACTTGAAGTCAGGCACGTGGACGGAATGTTGCCGTAACTTTTCCGGGTAGGAAGTACGATCGGCGTCGAACGTCTTTTTCAGGCAGAGCAGGCGAGGAACGAAGAAATAAGGATACTCCTCGACGAGCGCCTCAAGATACTCGAGTGCCTTCTCGTCACACTTCCCGGAGGCGACCCATTTGAATAATTGTTCCATGATCGCGACGCGTTACCAGTTCACGAGCGCCTTGTTGAAGACATCCTCGATAATCTTGTCCGTGATCTTTTTCAGCAATTCCGTCTCGACGGAGCTGTAATCCTGGTCCACGCTGAAATCCTCGTAGTGCGAGAAGCTGGTGTCGAAGCTATCCGACTCTTTGTCCGATTTCGTGTTCACGAACTTTACCTGTATTGTCACCGTGAGTCGGTTATGCGCGGCCACCTCGTCGCGTTGAATTTCCATCGGGCGTTGCGAGAAACCAGTAATTTGTCCCGAGAAGCGGATGTCCCCGTTATTATCAGTCACCTCGTGCAACGAGGTACGGGAGCGGAGATACGCCTTGAGCGCCTCCGTGAAATCGGAGCCGAGGTTAGGTGCGAACGGCGTTTTATTCGAGAAAAAGTCCACGGAGAACGTCTTCACGGAGGCGTCAAGCGTGACACCCTTGAAGTCGTAAGAGATCTTCTCTAACTTGCATCCCGCGAGAGCGCTCGCGACGAGTAACAGGAGGGCTATCTTCTTCATATGGTATTATTCATCGTCAATATTGTATTCTTTGATTTTCCGGTAGAGCGTGCGTTCCGATATACCCAGGTCATTCGCGGCCCGCCTGCGTCTCCCGTGATTCTTCTCCAACGCGCGAACGATCAGTTCCTTCTCCTTCTCCTCTATCAAGAACGACTCCTCGACGACCTCTTCCGTGTCCTCGATCGGTGCGTCATGATCTACCTTGTGCCCTCGTCCCCCGTTCGCGCGGATAAAATCGGCAGGAGAATGGTGCGTGTCATGCAGATCCCGGAAGAGTACCGATGAATATTCCGGTTGCTCCTCGCCCTTTTTCTGCATGAGGTCGAGCACCAGCCGTTTCAGGTCATTCATGTCCTGTTTCATGTCGAAGAGGATCTTGTACAATATCTCCCGTTCATTCGAGAATCCCCGTTCCTCCTCCGGTGAATGGCTGACCATGGGCAACAGGTTCGTGTCCTGGGGCAGGTAGCCGCGCAGGGTAGCCGCGCTCACGTTCCTGTCCTGTTCGAGGACAGAGAGTTGTTCGGTGACATTCTTCAATTGCCGGACATTACCCGGCCAGCGGTAGCTCTCCAGGACAATCGTTGCCTCTTCCGTGAGTTTCACGGCGGGCATCCGATATCTCTCGGCGACGTCGGTGGCGAATTTGCGAAACAGTAGCGAGACATCCCCTTCCCTCTCTCTCAGCGGCGGCACTTGTATTGGCATCGTGCTGAGGCGGTAATAGAGGTCCTCGCGGAACCTCCCCCGCCCCACCGCCGCGGGGAGATCGACATTCGTGGCGGCGATCACGCGGACATTTGTCTTCTGTACCTTGGACGATCCCACGCGAATGAACTCGCCGGCCTCCAGCACGCGCAGCAACTTGGATTGCGTCGCCGACGGCAGCTCACCCACCTCGTCGAGGAAGATCGTCCCGCCGTCACTCTCCTCGAAGTAACCTTTCCTTTCAGATAACGCACCGGTGAACGATCCTCTCTCGTGGCCGAATAGCTCTGAATCAATCGTTCCTTCCGGGATAGCACCGCAATTGACGGCGATATACTGGGCATGTTTGCGGCGGCTATACGCGTGAATAATCCGCGGAAAAACCTCTTTCCCGACGCCGCTTTCCCCGGTAATTAACACGGAGAATTCCGTCGGTGCTGCCAGGAGGGCCTTCTCGATGGCTCGCTCGAGCCTCACGTCGTTACCGATGATCTCGAAGCGTTGTTTAATCATTTTAATATCTTCCATGAGTACTCTCTCGTTTCTAATTATAACCTGTTTTATTGCCTGCAAAAATAGCAGATTACTGACAAAATAACATAACCACCCGCGATTTATTTTTAATGGACGGGAATCTCCCGTGGAATCGCATCCAGTCCAGGTAGAAGTATCCTGGTGGTAAACGGGAATATCTTCTTTCCGCATGGTCGCCAATTCTTTCGAAGAAATCGCTGATTCTTTCACGAGGGCTGGTGATCTCTTCAACTCTTTTTATCGCTCTATTGTTGTTTGTTTCCATGTGGTTACGGTCGTTTTTAGGGGTTAGCCGCGTTGACCTGCTTCGTGCAACGGATATTGTCGTGGAATCTACCCCAAGACTGGCGATCCGGTCACTGTGCCACTTGAAAATCATAATAAAGTGACGACGCGTTTGCCCTGTCCCGGGGACGGCAAGAGTTGGTGCAGACCAGAAAATGGAGTACATTCGCGTCTGTCCCGGGAAACGGGAAAGCCCTATTATCAAGGAAAAACAACATGCACCAGCAACAAAGTGAACAATACGACTACGCACGATGGATGAAAAGCCTCGGGGAAGGAGACGAGGAGGCGTTTGCTTGCGTCTTTCGTGCGCATTACAAGGGGCTGTTGAGCTATGCCGGGCGGATACTGCGGGACGCAGAGCTGGCCAATGATACCGTGCAGGAAGCGTTCTGTCGCTTGTACGAGAACCGCGCGCGAGTAGCGATTACCTCTTCCATCAAGGCTTACCTCTATAAAACGGTGTTCAACGCGTGCCTGGACGCGATTAAGCACAGGAAGATCGAACACGCGTACGTGAATCAAGAGCTTTTTGACTTTTATCTCTCCAGGATCGTGCAAACACCCGAGGCCGAAATGGCCATGCACGACGAGACGATCAACGAGGAGTTGCAGAAAGCTATCGCGCGATTACCGGATCGTTGCCGGGAGATTTTCCTCCTGAGCAGGCAAGAGGGGTTATCCAACAAACAGGTCGCTGAACGACTGAGTATATCGGAGAAAACCGTCGAAACGCAGATGACTCGCGCCCTTGCGCGGTTGAGAAAGGAGTTGGAATGGCTACTGTGCTTCCTCTCGTGGCAGGACTGGGGAGGAGTACCCGGGGCGAATTAACACGACAAATAGGAAAGATCAATCCGGAACACGTTTCCCGCGTGTATCCATCAACACACGTTTGAATTATCATTTCCCGCGCACCGGGAAAGTCGATGAGCCGGTGGCAAGATCCCGGGTAAAATTCTCTTGTAGATACTTGCTAAATACCTCGGCACCCTTGTAGTTTAAATGACTTATGTCCCCGTAGCAAGAATCAGGTAACGGGAAAGCGGAATAGTCCATGTACTTGACTCCCGGCAAGTAGGTGTTGTAATACGCTCTCAACTTGTCCAAGTTCCCGTATTTCTCGGGTTTGTAAGTCGGCGTGTTGATTAAAATCAACTCCACGTTCCTGGATCTACACAGGTCGACGATCTTCAAGAGATATTCTTTTTGAAGGAGTGAAATGGTCGTGTCTTCTACCGT
>JAITJA010000053.1 GCA_031279175.1 Odoribacteraceae bacterium | reverse complement strand
CAACGAGGGGAACGGCGAGGGGAACGGCGAGGGGAACGGCGAGGGGAAGGGGGACGAGTAACAGTAACCAGAAACACGATCAATCTGTTTCACCGGGGGCAGCCGCGAGGTGCGCCCCCGGTTCTTTTTTAGCGCGCCGGGTAATTGCCGGCCGGTGTTCGCCGCGAGACCACTCCTTGTTATATAACCACACCTTATTATATAGTGTCGTCGCGCCGGTCTCGACCGGGGGAACGGGCAACGGGGGAACGGCAACGGGTATCCCGTGGAAAATACTATCTTCGCGGACGAAAAACAGTCACGTGGAAAGATCCATCAACCATATCGTTCGCGAGGGGACGTTCTCCAGGGAAGAGATCGTGCAGATGCTCCGTTCGCGCGGCGAAGAACACGCGGCACTACTCGCGCTCGCCGGGGAAATCAAACGAGAACAAGTCGGGAACAAGGTGTACCTCCGTGGCCTGGTGGAATATTCCAACCGGTGCGCGAAGAACTGCCTGTACTGCGGCATCCGTGGCGGTAACCGGCGCGTGCGCCGCTACACGATGGATGACGAGGAGGTCATCGAGGCCGCGCGGTACGCCCGGGCCGCGGGATACGCGTCGCTCGTGATCCAGGGCGGGGAGATCACCTCGCCGGCGCGTTCGCGCGCGATCACCCGCCTGCTGCACGGGATCAACGAGGCCACGGGCGGTAGCCTCGGCATCACCCTCTCCCTCGGCGAGCAGTCGCGACGGACGCTCGACGAGTGGAAACGGGCAGGGGCGCGTCGATACTTGTTGCGCGTCGAGACCTCTAACCCGGAGCTCTACGCGCGGGTACATCCCGCGAACGCCCGGCACGGGTTCAAGGCGCGCGTCGACGCGTTGCGATGCCTCCGGGAACTGGGCTACCAGGTGGGGACAGGGTGCATGATCGGCCTTCCCTTCCAGACGCTCGATGATCTCGCCGGGGACTTGCTCTTCTTCCGGGAGATCGACGCCGACATGATCGGCATGGGGCCTTACGTGGAACACGACGAGACGCCCCTCTATCGCTACCGTGACGCGCTCCCGTCGCCAGCCGAACGCCTGGAGTTGGCGCTCAAGATGATCGCGATACTGCGGGTGATGATGAAAGATATCAATATCGTCGCCGCTACCGCCATGCAAGCACTCGACAAGACCGGGCGGGAGAAGGCCCTGAAGGCCGGCGCCAATATCGTGATGCCTAATATTACCCCGGTGAAATATCGCGCGGGATACTTGCTCTACCAGAATAAGCCCTGTGTCAACGAGGAGGCCGAACAATGCAAGACGTGCCTGGACGCGCGCGTGCGGCTCGCCGGGGACGAGATCGCGTACGGGGAGTGGGGGGATTCCAGGCACTTCGCGCGGAAACGCGAGGGGGACTCGCCCGCCCGCGTACTTTTAACGACACGTGACACGTAAATTTTAAACCACATGATAATCGAAAGACTAAAACAACGCGTCCTCGCGCGCGAGGGAGAGATCTCCCGGGAAGAAGCCCTCGAGCTGTCGCGCGTGGCCGACAAGGAACGGCTCTACGCGGCCGCGGACGAGATCCGGGAGCGATTCCGGGGGAATGAACTGGATACATGCTCGATCGTTAACGCCCGCTCCGGGCGCTGTAGCGAGGATTGCAAGTGGTGCGCCCAGTCTGCATTCCACTCCACGGGCATCGCCACGTACCCCGTCAAGTCGCGCGACGAGGTGCTCGCCGTTGCCCGCGCGAACGATGACAATCATGTCAAACGGTTCTCGCTCGTCACCAGCGGTCGTCGCGTGAATAAAACCGAGATGACCGCCTTCTGCGACATGTACCGCGACATCAAGGAGAAGACCGGGTTGAAGCTCTGCGCTTCGATGGGGCTGCTCGGTCGCGAGGAGCTGCTCATGCTCAAGGAGGCGGGCGTCGTTCGCTACGAGTGCAACCTGGAGACGGCCTCGTCCTTCTTCCCGTCGCTCTGCTCCACGCATACCACCGCGGAGAAGAAACGTACCCTCCGGCTGGCCCGGGAGGTGGGGCTGGAGATCTGCTCTGGGGGGATCATCGGCATGGGAGAGAGCGCGGAGCAACGCGTGGAACTCGCTATCGAGCTGAGGGAGCTGGGCGTGAAGTCAGTCCCCATTAACCTGCTCGACCCCGTGAAGGGCACCGCGCTGGAGAACCGTCCGTCGCTGGACGACGAGGAGGTGCTCACCGCGATCGCGCTCTTCCGCTTTATTCTCCCGGACGCTTTTATCCGCTTCGCCGGTGGCAGGCGGCGGATGTCGCGAGAGCTGCAACGCCGGGCATTGCGCTCGGGCATCAACGCGTCGCTCGTCGGTGGATTGCTGACGACGGCCGGAACGGATGTCGCGGAGGACTACGAGATGTTCGCGGGCGCCGGTTATACCTGTTAATTTTCATTACTCCCCGCGCGCGTTTCCGGTGAAATATCAATACATTCGCGGGAGAACAACACATAAAAGCAAAAGAACATGAGCGAAATGAATCAAGACAAGCTAAAAGCATTGCAGGTAACACTCGAAAAGATCGAGAAGAGCTTCGGCAAGGGAAGCGTGATGAAACTGGGCGAGAACCGCGTGGAGAGCGTGCCGGCAATCCCGACAGGTTCGATAGCGCTCGACAGGGCCCTGGGCGTCGGGGGATACCCGCGCGGGAGGGTCGTGGAGATCTTCGGGCCGGAGTCTTCCGGTAAAACTACCCTCGCGATCCATGCCATCGCCGAGGCCCAAAAGGCTGGCGGCATCGCCGCGATTATCGACGCCGAACATGCCTTCGACCGTTTTTACGCCGAGAAACTGGGCGTGGACGTGAATAATCTCTTTATCTCGCAGCCGGATAACGGGGAACAAGCACTGGAGATCACCGAACAGCTGATCCGCTCCGCCGCTATCGACGTGATCGTGATCGACTCCGTCGCGGCCCTTACGCCAAAAGCCGAGATCGAGGGGGACATGGGGGATAGCGTCATGGGATTGCAAGCGCGACTCATGTCGCAGGCCCTGCGCAAGCTCACCGGGACGATCAGCAAGAATAATACTTGCTGCATCTTTATTAACCAGCTCCGCGACAAGATCGGCGTCACCTTCGGTAACCCGGAGACCACGACCGGGGGAAATGCACTGAAATTCTACTCCTCCGTCCGCCTCGACATCCGAAGGATCGGGCAAATCAAGGACGGCGACGAGGTGCTCGGGAATCATACCCGCGTGAAGGTGGTGAAAAACAAGGTGGCCCCGCCATTCAAGAAGGCCGAGGTCGACATCATGTACGGGGAAGGGATCTCGCGGTCGGGGGAAATCGTCGACCTCGGCGTGGAACTCAACGTGATCAAGAAAAGCGGCAGCTGGTTCTCTTACGGCGAAACGCGCCTGGGA
>JAITJA010000048.1 GCA_031279175.1 Odoribacteraceae bacterium | reverse complement strand
GTTCCGGAAATGATGTTGCCAAGTGGATTCATGGTTCCCGGGGTTCCGGAAACGCGTTTCTATACCCACGCGCGAGTGAGAGCCAGGCAAGGAGGAAGTGTTCCGTCCCTGCATCCCTCGCGCCGCGTGGCCAGATTATCTTCCTTCCCGTGTTACAGGCTGGAAAGGGGTGCAGGGGGGAAACCATTTCCTCCCTTGCCTTGTCCCCCTCCTCGCGTGGGAAATAATCTCCTGATCAGGTCCGGGCGGTTTATTTTCTTGAGGAGGGAGATAATTTGGGAATAGAGTTGAGGTTTATACCAGAAAAAGAAAACATTCTGTTGTTTACGTTCCGTGTCCGAGCGCGCGGAAAAGACAGGATTCATAGAATAGGGATGCAAGCGAGTATAAAACATCTCCGTGGCCAGCGTCATGGGCGTGGGCGTGAAATCCTGCACTTGCTCCAGTTGAAACGAGAGATCCCGCGTGGCCACGGCCAGCTCGGCCATCTCCTCCAGGCCGCACCCCGGGTGAGACGATATAAAATACGGTATCAACTGCTGGTTAAGCCCTGCCTTACCATTGATAGCGCGAAACCGCCTTGTCAGCTCCTCGAACAGCGCGAACGGTGGTTTCCGCATCAGCCGGAGCACCTTGCCGGAAACATGCTCTGGCGCCACCTTCAGCCGTCCCGACACGTGATACCTCACCACCGTCTCCAGGTACTCCTTATTAATAGCGTCCACCCGCGCCTCACCCGTGTGATGCATGACCAGGTCATAACGAATCCCCGAGGCGACAAAACAATGCTTCACCCCCGGGCACCGGCGCACCTGCCTGTATAGCTCCAGCAGCGGCCCGTGATCCGCGTTCAGGTTCTTGCACACCGTCGGGAAAAGGCACGAGGGCCGCTTGCAAAGCTCGCACAACCGCGTGTCCTTCCCCCCCATCGCGTACATGTTCGCCGATGGCCCCCCAAGGTCAGATATGGTCCCCTTGAAATCAGGCATCTCGCGCACCCGCTCCACCTCCCGCAGCACGGATCCCATCGACCGGGAGACAATAAACTTACCCTGGTGCGCGGAGATCGTGCAGAACGCGCACCCCCCGAAACACCCCCGGTGGAGCGTGATCGAGTGCCGGATCATCTTGTAGGCCGGGATCTCCTGCCGGTACCTGGGATGCGGCAAACGCGTGAAAGGAAGGTCGTGCACCGCGTCCAACTCCCCCGCGCTCATGGGTGGGAAAGGCGGGTTCACGATCACCACTTCCCCTCCAACCTCTTGCAATAACCGCGCGGCCACCAGCGAGTTCGACTCCTCCTCGACGCGACGGAAATTCGCCGCCTGGCAACGCTTGTCCCGGGCGCACTCCTCGTGCGAGGCAAGCATCACGTCCCGCCATTCACGACGCGTCGCCACGCGCTCCCCCTTCCCGCGGAGCACGGCCGTCTGTGGTATATTCGTCAGCGAGCGAAACGGGACGCCCCGGCGCAGCCACCGGCAAAGCTCGCTCACCGGCTGTTCCCCCATCCCGTACACCAGTAAATCGGCCCCGCTCTCCACCAGGATCGACGGGCGCAGGCGATCATCCCAGTAATCATAATGTGTCAGGCGGCGAAGCGACGCCTCGATACCTCCCAGCACGACGGGCACGTCCGGGTAAAGTGACTTGAGAAGCCGCGTGTACACGATCGTCGGCATGTCCGGACGCGCCCCCGCCCTGTTACCTGGCGTGTAAGCGTCATCCGATCGTCGGCGACGCGCGGCCGTGTAATGATTGACCATGGAATCCATGCTACCAGGGCAAATCCCGAAAAACAACCCCGGCGCGCCCAGCTTCTTGAAATCGCGCAAGTCATCCTGCCAGTTCGGTTGCGGCACGATAGCCACGTTCAACCCCAGTGACTCCAGCACGCGACCGATCACCGCCACCCCGAAGGAAGGATGGTCCACGTAAGCATCGCCCGAGAAAAGTATCACGTCAATACCACTCCACCCGCGTTGCTCTACCTCTTTCTTGGTCGTTGGAAGCCAGTCTCGCATCTTTTTCCCGCGAAGGTAACAAATCCAGCGGCACCGCCGCGCCACTTGCACGCCACGAAACCAACCCCTACCTTCGCGCCACATATAATAAAGAGATGCAAAAAATAAACATCATCAGCCTCGGATGCTCCAAGAACCTCGTGGACGCGGAGCTACTCGCCAGGCAGCTAGAACGCGCCGGGTATCGCGTCGATATTGACGCGGAACGGGTAACGGCGCGCGTGGTCATCGTCAATACCTGCGGTTTTATCGGGGACGCGAAGGAAGAATCTATCAACGAAATCCTCGCGCAAGTCGAACGCAAGCGCCTCGGACGTCTCTCGCGACTATTCGTCATGGGATGTCTCTCGCAACGTTACGCCACGGAACTTAAACAGGAAATACCCGAGGTCGACGCGTGGTTCGGGAAATTCGACTGGAAAAACCTCCTCGCCACGCTGGGAAAACCATACAACGAGGCCGCGCGAGACGAACGACGACTCTCGACGCCTCCCCACTACGCCTACTTGAAGATCTCCGAGGGATGCGACCGAGGATGCTCTTACTGCGCGATCCCGCTCATGACAGGACCACACCGCTCCCGACCCCTCGAGGAAATCACGCGGGAAGCGCGACAACTCGCCGAACAAGGTGTAAAAGAATTACTCGTCATCGCGCAAGACACTACCTACTACGGCGTCGACCTCCACGGCCGACCACTCCTCCCCCACCTCGTCGATAAACTCGCCGACATCCCAGGCATCGAGTGGATTCGCCTCCATTACACCTACCCCGCAGCCTTCCCCGTCGACCTACTTGCCGTCATGCGAGAACGACCAAACGTCTGTAAATACCTCGACATCGCGCTACAACACTGCACCGACCACATGCTACAACTCATGCGACGAGGAGTGACCGCGAAACAAACACGCGAATTAATACACCGCGTCCGCGAGGAAGTACCGGGCGTCGCCCTGCGCACGACCCTCATGACCGGACACCCGGGAGAAACCCCAGACGACTTCCGGGAGATGATCTCTTTCGTCCAGGAAATGCAATTCGAACGCCTCGGCGTCTTCACCTACTCCCACGAGGAAGACACCTATTGCGACAAATACTACCGCGACGACGTACCCGCGAAGGTCAAACACGACCGCGCCACAGAGATCATCGAGCAACAACGACACGTCTCCGCCAACTTCAACCTCCGGCGCGTCGGCCAGCAAGTACGCGTCCTCGTCGACCGCGCCGAGGGAGAATTACACGTCGGACGAACGGAAATCGACTCACCAGGGGTTGACCCCGAGGTGTTTATTCACGCGCCGGGCCCCCTCGACACCGGGTCATTCCAGGAATTCACGATTATTTCCGCGGATGATTACGACATCCATGTCGCGTAATCAAAATTTTTCATACTTTTGGCGAGCGAATCCGCGACCCGGAACCGGGTAAATTTTTAAACAACAAATAAATGATATTACCATGCTAAACACGCTATTCTGGATAGTGCCAGCCTGCGCTATCATCGCTTTACTCTTCGCCTGGATCTTCTTCAGGAACATGCTCCGCGAGTCCGAGGGAGACGAAATCATGAAACGCATCGCCGGACACGTGCGACGAGGGGCAATGGCATACCTGAAACAGCAATACAAGGTCGTCGGGATTGTCTTTATCATCATCTGCGCCCTCTTCGCGTGGATGGCATACGGGCCAAGACTACAAAACGAATGGGTCTGGTTCGCCTTCCTCACCGGCGGAATCTTCTCCGGGCTAGCCGGATTCATCGGCATGAAAACAGCCACACACGCCTCAGCGCGCACCGCTAACGCCGCCCGGAGAAGTCTCAACGACGGACTAAAAGTAGCCTTCCGGTCGGGCGCGGTCATGGGACTCGTCGTCGTCGGACTGGCACTACTAGACATATCACTGTGGTGGCTACTGCTCGACCACTTCGTACAAGAAGCCACCGCCTCCGAAAAAGCCATCATGATCACGACAACCATGCTCACGTTCGGCATGGGCGCGTCCACGCAAGCCCTCTTCGCGCGCGTCGGCGGAGGTATCTTCACCAAGGCAGCCGACGTCGGCGCCGACCTCGTCGGGAAAGTCGAGGCCGGAATACCAGAAGATGACCCCCGTAACCCCGCCACCATCGCCGATAACGTCGGCGACAACGTCGGTGACGTCGCCGGAATGGGAGCCGACCTCTACGAATCATACTGCGGCGCGGTCCTGGCAACAGCCGCCCTGGGCGCCGCCGCCTTCCGCGCGTCAGACCTCCAGTTCAACGCGATCCTCGCTCCCATGCTCATCGCGGCACTCGGCGTGATCCTCTCGCTGCTCGGCATATTCATGGTACGAACAAAAGAAGGAGCATCACAACAAAAACTTCTGCGCGCCCTCGACAAGGGCATCAATACCAGCTCCATCCTCATCATCGGCGCGAGCTTCCTCGTCGTCTACCTGCTCGACTTGAGTTACTGGATCTGCGGGTCAATCATCGTCGGGCTACTCACCGGCATCGTGATCGGGAAAGCCACCGAGTACTTTACATCACACGCCTATAAACCCACGCGCGGCATCGCACAAAGCGCCGAAACCGGCCCCGCCACCGTCGTCATCAAGGGAATAGGCACGGGAATGATCTCGACAGCCATACCGGTAATCGCTATCGTCACCGGCGTTATACTCGCGTTCCTCTTCGCCTCCGGCTTCTCGTTCGCCAACGTGTCAATGGGACTATATGGCATCGGCATAGCCGCCGTCGGGATGCTCTCCACGCTGGGTATCACGCTGGCCACGGACGCGTACGGACCCATCGCCGATAACGCCGGGGGAAACGCCGAAATGAGCAAGCTGGGCGAGGAAGTACGCCACCGCACGGACGCGCTGGACGCGCTGGGCAACACGACAGCGGCTACCGGAAAAGGATTCGCCATCGGCTCGGCTGCCTTGACGGGCCTCGCGCTCATCGCCTCCTACATCGAGGAAATCAAAATCGCGCTAACGCGAGTGGGCGAAAACGTCCTGCATATCGGCGAACGAACCGTTAACACGGCGGAAGCCACCCTGACCGACTTCATGTATTATTATGACGTGACGCTAATGAACCCCAAGGTGCTTGCCGGCATCTTCATCGGGTCAATGATGTCGTTTGTCTTCTGCGGCCTGACGATGAACGCTGTCGGGCGCGCGGCACAAAAGATGGTGCAAGAAGTACGCCGGCAGTTCCGCGAGATCAAGGGGATCATGACCGGCGTCACCGAACCGGATTACGCGCGTTGCGTGGAAATCTCCACGCGAGGAGCACAACGGGAAATGATATTCCCGTCATTGCTAGCGATCGTGATCCCTGTAGTCATCGGCTTACTCTTCGGCGTGGCTGGCGTCGTTGGCCTGCTGGCAGGAGGCCTGGGCGCTGGCTTCGTGCTGGCAATCTTCATGGCAAACTCCGGCGGCGCCTGGGATAACGCCAAGAAATACGTGGAGGAAGGCAATCTCGGCGGGAAAGGATCGCCCACCCACAAGGCAACCGTGATCGGTGACACGGTCGGAGACCCCTTCAAGGATACTTCCGGACCCAGCCTCAACATCCTGATCAAGCTGATGAGCATGGTGGCTATCGTCACCGCCGGCGTCACCTGCGCGCATCACCTCTTGTAACTATTACCACCACGTAACGATGAAGGGAGACTATCTATACACGGGAAGCACGCGCGATCACTTCCACTATCCCCGCGCGGGAGTGGAAGATGGCGCGTTGTTCCCCGCTCTCCCCGTCGCTCCCCGGGTAGGAACGCTTGCATCACGCCCCGCGCACCCCGCCCTCCAGGTAGATCCTCTCGCGTCGCACACCGCGACCCCCTCCCCTGTACAAGTGGAATATCACGTGTCGCGCACCGTGCGTCTCTTCTCGTCCTCCCCCCTTCTCCCCCGACCAATGAGTTAGCTTCTCATATTCAATGGAGCTTGCCGCCACCTGGCGGCAAGCTTTCCCACACCACGGGAACTATCTCACCGGTCGGCAAAACCTCTTCTAACGTACCTACAACCTCCCCCGCGACGACCGCCAACACCTTTCCTAACATCCCCGCGCACCCCGCGACACCCGCCGGAATAGTGCTTCGTCATATCCAGGAGTTTGCCGCCAGCCGTCAACACGCTTGCTAACGGTGTAACAAGCTTGCCGACGGCCGTCGGCAAGCTTGCTTATGCCGTAAAAGAGAAACGGCCTAACACGTCATCAATAATGTTTCTATGTCGACAATCTATCAACTGTTTTACTTTTTCGTAACTCTTCGAAAGTTCCAGGTCTTTTTGTATACTTGCGTGATGTCTCGTCTCAGGACATTCAAATAAATTCCTAATGAGTTTACTTGTTTCCACCTAGGGCTTCAGTTCGAATCTCAATGTTTTTGTGACTTGATACTGGTTCGTAAATAATTGATCGAATCTTTTCATAATTCCTTATTTTATATCGTTTTATGTGATTTCATATAGCTTGTCTA
>JAITJA010000169.1 GCA_031279175.1 Odoribacteraceae bacterium | reverse complement strand
TCAACGGGCGTGCCCAAACGGCCGCCGCGATGCATCCCGCGGCCGCCGCGGAAGGTACCGCGGCGGCCGCGGACGGCATCGCGGCGGCCGCGGAGGGCTCCGCGGCGGCCGCGGAAGGCATCGCGGCGGCCGCGGAAGGCTCCGCGGCGGCCGCGGAGGCACGCGCGAAGCCCGTTTCCCCGCTATCGAGACAAGCATCCTTGTCATTTTATCCCCCCCCGGTGCAAGCGCGGCGCGCGCTCCTGGCGGCCTCCTCCCCTTCCCGGCCATCGAACCGTCCGGGTGGCCGGCGCGAGAATAAACCCTTGCCGGATCATGAAAAAATACATTACATTTGCCCTGACTTAAAGAGATCACAACGTGAAAAAGGCAAAACAATACCGGGTTATGGCGGCATGGCTACTGTTAGTCGTGTTTTCCATGCCGTTTGCCGTCAAGAGTGTTCACGCGTGCATCCTTCACGAGACATCGTCCGGGCAGCGCGCCGCGTCACACGATTGCACGAATTGCCCGATCTGTCATTTCTTTTTCTCCTACTTCACGAGCGCGGTGGAGGAACAAAAAATCTTTATCAACGAGCGAGAAATCGCCAAACCGGAAACCTACCGGGCTTTCCCCCGCGCGGAAAAGCATTATACCCTCCCGCCGCGCGCCCCGCCGGTGGCTTAACCCCCTTCCAGTACCTGGTTAAAGGCGCGGGCCGTCGGCTCGCGCGGAGATTACATGTAGAATCCAAAAACAAGTACGCGACATGCACGCTTATTTAATACCGTTGGCGTGGTGTGCCTTACTGGTTGTTTCCCCGGCGACGGCGAGCGAGCGAGATTCCCTTGCACGCGAGACAACGGGAGACACCATCGCCAGCATACGCCTCGAGGAGGTGGTCATCACGGGCAGGAATTACCCGGGAGCGACCCGTCACGCGTCTCCATTACCGGTAGAAATCACCGGCAAGGGATTCACGCGGGAAGACTTCACGGGGAATTTCGCCCGGGCGCTGGGACGCGTTCCCGGCGTGCACTCGATGGACATCGGCTCCGGATTCTCCAAGCCGGTCATTCGCGGCATGGGATTCAACCGCGTGGTCGTGCTGGAGAACGGCGTGAAACAAGAAGGACAACAGTGGGGCGCGGATCACGGGCTGGAGATTGACGCGTTTAACGCGGAAAGTGTCGCGGTGCACAAGGGCCCCGCGTCACTGCTCCACGGTAGCGACGCCACGGGCGGCGTTATCGAGATCACTCGCCGGCCCCCACCGGTTGATAACCGGGTCGTTGGAGAGCTTGTCCTGCTGGCGCGCGCCATGAACGGCACGGTCGGCGGCTCGGCAATGATCGGCATGAAACGCGGGGCGTGGTACGCGAAACTCCGTTACACGGAACAACACTTCGGCGATTATCGCGTCCCGGTCGACACGGTGATTTACCTCACGCGTCGCCTGCCCGTCGCCGGTCGCGCGCTGAAAAACACGGCCGGCATGGAACGGGACGTCGCGGGACACGTCGAGTACCGCCTCGGGGCTTACCACGCCTGGCTTACCGCCAGCAACGCGTACCAGAAAGTGGGCTTCTTCCCCGGCGCGCACGGTGTTCCCGACCCGGCGCGCCTGGAAGATGACGGCAATAGCAGGGATACCGGGCTACCGTACAGTAGCGTGAACCACCTGAAGGTGACGACCCGCCAGGAACGCGGGTGGGAACGCGTCTCGCTTCGGTGGGACGCCGGCTACCAGCGCAATTACAGGGAAGAACGGAGCCGTTTCCACACGCACTACGGCACGATGTCGCCTCCCGAACGGTCGCCGGACCTGGAACTGGCCTTTTCGCTGGACACGTATAGCTCGTCGCTACGCGTGACGCGCGATAACGGGCGGGAATGGGAACAGGTGACCGGGTGGGACATGCAAGTGCAACGTAACCGCGTGGCAGGCTACTCGTTCCTGCTGCCGGGGTACGACCGCCTCTCGACAGGATTGTTCGGCCTGGTGACGTACCGGCCCGACACGCGCCTGTCGATCAGTGGCGGGGCGCGTTACGACCGCGGACGCGTGGAGGTCTTCCCGTACCGCGACGAGCATCTCGAGATATACCTCCGCGAACAGGGATACAGCGAGACAGAGATCGCCCGGTACCGCTGGCGCGCCTACGCGGTACGCCGGGATTTCGATGATTTCTCGTTTTCGCTGGGCGCGGTCCTCGATCTCGACGATACCCACCTGCTAAAGGCGAACATCGGGAAGGGATTCCGTCTCCCGGGGGCCAACGAACTTGCCGCGAACGGCGTGCATCACGGGACGTTTCGCCACGAGCAAGGCGACCCGTCGCTGCTGCCCGAGCGGGGCTGGCAAGTGGACCTCTCGTATAGCTATCGCGGGGGCGCGTGGTCACTCTCCGCGTCGCCATTCCTCGCCTTCTTTGGAAACTACATCTACTTGAAGCCGACCGGTGAATGGTCGGCCCTGCCTCATGCCGGGCAGATCTATCGTTACGCCGGCGCGCGCTCGTTGTTCGCCGGTGGCGAGCTGTCTCTCGGCATTGATCTCCCGCTGGGGTTCAGTTACCGCCTGTCGGGAGAGTATGTTTACTCGCGCAACCTGGATGATCGCTCCCCGCTGAGCTTTTCGCCGCCAACACAGGCGCGTAATACCATCGCCTGGGAGAAGTCGGGCTTCCGGCTGCACGCGGAGTGGCAGCATATCGCCACGCAACGACGGACAGCCAAGAATGAAGACCCGACGAACGGGGCCGACCTGCTGCATGCCGGGGTAACAGGAGCGTTTAGTGCCGGTAACTCGAACGTGGAGATCACGCTCGCGCTCGAGAACGCGCTGGACAAGCGCTATTATAACCATCTTAGTTTTTACCGGAAGATCGAGTTGCCAGAACCGGGACGAGATCTCCGGGTAGTCATTCGAATACCTTTTAAATAATAACGCGACATGAAAACTATATCTTGTTTTAATATTTGCCTGCTGGCAATTTTTGCTCTTCTCGCGGCCGCCTGCGGGGATGATAGTGATAACACGAAACCGGTGATCAACTTGATCGAACCGGCCGACGGGGACACGTTACATATCGGCGATGACGTGCACTTCGAAATGGAGTTGTCCGATAACGAGGAATTGAAATCCTATAAAGTGGATATACACGACAACTTCGACGGGCATACCCACGCGCTTTCCCGGGATACCGAGCCGGAAAGCGTGGCTTTCTCTTTTAACAAGACGTGGGAGTTGACCGGAAAGAAGACCGCGAGCGTCCATCATCACGAGATCGTGATCCCGGAGAATGCAACGCCGGGCGCGTATCACCTGATGGTGTATTGCACGGACGCGGCCGGGAACGAGGCGCTCGTGGCGCGCGACGTCGTGCTTAGTCACGAGGGTGGCGAGCACGATCACGGCGACGACGACCACGACGAGTAGCCTGTTCACGAGAGAGGCCGGGGAACACGCGCGGGAGATTGCACGATCCGCCCGCGTCCCGGCGTTGCCCGGCGCGTTTCACGCGCCGGCGCGCCGGGGTTCCCCGGCTTATCATTTACCGCGAGGGAGAATCCCCCCGCGTCGCGACGTAATCGTTTCGTAACCATTTCCCCCGTTCCCCGCCCCGGCCGGACGCGCGTACGCGAAACGTAATCGTTTCGTAACTGTTCCGACGCTTTCCCGTAACGCCCCGCCGGTAGCTTCGCGGTAAAATATTAACACGCGAATGCACATATGAAATGGTCAAGACGAGTTATCAAGTACATGATCGAGGGATTGTTTACCCTGAGTGGCGGGGTGACCAGCCTCGTGATCCTGCTCATCGTGGTATTCCTCTTCAAGGAGGGCATGGGATTATTTACCAATCCCGCCGTGGAGAAAGGATACGCGCTCTGCGTGAACGCGGCTAACCCGACGGGAAGCCTCGACGCGCGGGTCGTCAAGCAGATCTTCGACGGGGAGATCACCACATGGGAAGAGGTGAGCGAGGGGAAGATGACGGGGCCGATCGCGCTGTTCCGCTTTAACGAGATTTTCTCGCGATACACGGAAGAAGAGCTCGGGGAGGATTACGCGTTGCTGTCGCCCCGCCTGCAGGAGGTGGTCGCGGGAACACCCGGCATCATCGCTTTCCTGCCGGAAGAGTACTTGCCGCCCGGGCAGGAGGTGGTGAAGCGCCTCCGGGCAGGCAATATCACGCCGGGGAGCTTCTTTACCGGCGGGGAATGGCAACCAACGGTGGCCCCCGCGCCGCGGTTCGGCGTGCTCCCGCTGATACTGGGAACAATATGGGTGAGCTTATTCGCCATTGTCCTGGCACTCGTCCCGGGACTGGGCGTCGCTATTTATCTCTCCGAGCTGGCCGGCGCGCGGGCACGCGGCTGGCTGAAACCCACCATCGAGTTGTTGGCCGGGATACCGTCAGTGGTGTACGGGTTCTTCGGGCTGGTGGTACTCGTTCCGTTTATACAGAAACTATTCTCGTTGCCCGTCGGGGAGAGCGCCCTGGCGGGCAGCGTCGTGCTGGCGATCATGGCATTGCCAACGATCATTACTATCGCCGAGGACGCGATACGCGGCGTGCCGCGAGCATTGCGCGAGGCAAGCCTGGCACTGGGCGCGACACACTGGCAAACGATATACCGGGTGATTATCCCGCACGCCTCGTCGGGAATCACGGCAGCGGCAGTGCTGGGGATCGGTCGCGCCGTGGGAGAGACGATGGCCGTGCTGATGGTGACGGGGAATGCCGCGGTGATGCCGCGCTCGCTGTTCGAACCGGTACGGACAATCCCCGCGACGATCGCCGCGGAACTGGGCGAGGCCCCGGCAGGCGGCGCGCATTACCAGGCCCTCTTCCTGTTGGGCTGCATCCTCTTCGTGATCACGATGGTTATTAACCTCTCGGCGGAGTTTATCGCGTCGCGCGGGCAGGGGAAAGGAGTCGGCGCGTGAACCGGAAGATGAAACAGGCCCTCGCCTTCGCGACCTTCCGCCTGCTGGGAGTACTGGTGGTCGGCGTGCTCTTCAGTATCCTCGGGTTCATTATCTACAACGGCGCCGGGGTTATCAACTGGAAATTCCTGAGCGCGTCGCCGGAAGAAGGGATGAGCGCCGGCGGCATCTTCCCGGCCATCGTCGGGACACTCTGGTTGATCGCCGGCAGTATCGCGATCGCGTTCCCGATCGGCGTGATGTCCGGGATATACATCCACGAGTACCTCGGCAACCGGTGGATCGTGAAAGTCATTCGCGTCATGACGAACAACCTGGGGGGGATCCCCTCGATCGTCTTCGGGCTTTTCGGGATGGCACTGTTCGTGCACGCGTTCGGCTTCGGGGATTCGATCCTCGCCGGCTCGTTCACGCTGGGATTGCTGGTGTTGCCGCTGATCATCCGCACGACAGAGGAGGCGCTGAAGGCTATCCCCGACACGTACCGCGCGGGTAGCTACGCGTTGGGGGCCGGCAAACTGCAAACTATTTTCCGGGTGACACTGCCGGTGGCGCTACCGAATATTATCACGGGCCTGATCCTCTCCATCGGCAGGGTGTCGGGCGAGACGGCCCCGATTCTCTTTACCGTTGCCGCCTATTTCCTCCCGAGACTCCCGTCGGGGATCTTCGACCAGGTCATGGCGCTGCCCTATCACTTGTATGTCATCGCTACCAGCGGCACGGATATCGAGGCGTCGCGACCAATGGCCTACGGCACGGCCCTCGTGCTCGTCATGATCGTCTTCATGATGAACCTGCTGGCAACCGTGTCGCGCCTGCGGCTCGGCAAGAAAACCAAAATGGATTGATCATGATCGAAACAAAACACGTTGATTTTTATTATTCCAGCTTCCATGCCTTGAAGAACATCAGCATGATGATGGAAGAGCGTACCGTGACGGCGCTCATCGGCCCGTCGGGATGTGGCAAGAGCACTTTCCTGCGCCTCTTTAACCGGATGAATGACCTGATCGACGATACGCGGGTGTCGGGCGAGTGCCTGATCGATGGCGAGGACATATACAGCAAGTCCGTGGCCGTCGACGAGCTACGCAAGCGCGTGGGGATGGTTTTCCAGAAGCCCAACCCCTTCCCGAAGTCTATCTTCGAGAACGTGGCGTACGGGCTGCGGGTCAACGGCACGCGCGATAGATCGTTTATCGCGCGCCGCGTGGAGGATTCACTGCGCGCCGCCGCCCTCTGGGAAGAGGTCAAGGACAAGTTGCGCGAGTCGGCGTTCGCCCTCTCCGGCGGGCAACAACAACGCTTGTGTATCGCCCGCGCGCTGGCCGTCTCCCCCTCCGTGTTGCTGATGGACGAGCCGGCGTCGGCGCTCGACCCGATCTCCACGTCGAAGATCGAGGAGCTGATCGCCTCCCTGAAGCAGGATTACACGATCGTTATCGTGACTCACAACATGCAACAGGCCGCGCGCGTGAGCGATAAAACCGGCTTCTTCATGATGGGCGAACTGGTGGAGTTCGGGGATACAAAGAAGATTTTTTCCGATCCCGTCAACGAGCAAACGCGCAATTACGTCAACGGGAGGTTCGGATGAACGCGACCGCCCCGTACTCGCGTGAAATGATTTACATTCGCGAAAAAATGAAAGAGATGACCTGCCCCAAGATTCTTATCGTCGATGACGACGCCGTCATCTGCGAGATCCTCGAGTTTAACCTCGCTAACGAGGGATTCGAGATTACCTGCGCCTATTCCGCCGAGGAGGCCATGGAGAAACTTACCCCGGCATGCTCGCTTATCCTCCTGGACGTGATGATGGGAGGAATGTCCGGGTACAAGCTGACGGAGATCCTGAGACGGAACAAGAACCAGGTCCCGGTGATCTTCCTGACGGCAAAGGACACGGAGAACGATATGCTCACCGGCTTCTCCGTCGGCGGTGACGATTATATCTCCAAGCCTTTCTCGATTAAGGAGGTGGTCGCCCGCGTGAAGGCTGTATTGAAACGGTACGACCAGCCTTCCGCCTCCGCGGCCCGCAAGCTTTTCTTCGGTGACGTTGTCGTCGATCTCGAGCTGAAAGAGATTATCGTCGGTAAGGAACGCGTCCTGCTGACGAAGACGGAGTTCGAATTGCTCGCGCTGCTCGCCGGGAGCCCCGAACGGATCTTCTCGCGGGGAGAGATCATCGACAGCGTGTGGAAGGAAACGCCTTTTATCACCGAACGCACCGTCGACGTGCACGTCACCCGGCTGCGCAAGAAACTGGGCGCGCGCGCCTCGCTTATCTCTAACCGGTCAGGATACGGCTATCGCTTTAATACCTCCAACTTATGAAGATTAGCTACGGACACCGGCTCTTTGTCTCCTTCTTCGCGGTCTTCGCGCTATTCACGCTCGGCGTCGCATGGTTCGAACGGGCCAGCGAACGGGAATACAAGACCAAGGCGCTGGAGGAACGTCTCGACGCGTACGCCGGAACGGTGCGCGCGATCTTGAAACGCCCCGGCGCCAACCTCCCGGGGACGCTGGATAGCCTGCTCTTCCTCTTCCCGCCGGAGCTTCGCCTCACGTTGATCGATAGCGCGGGGGAGGTGCGGTACGATAACGCGATCCGGGAAACCTCCTCCCTCGAGAATCACGCGTCGCGGCCCGAGATCGTCGCGGCCAGGGCGCGGGGGGAAGCCAGCAATATCCGCGTCTCCGCCTCGAACGAACGCGAGTATCTATATCGCGCGCGTTTCGTCGACGGGCGGTTTATTCGCGTGGCACTCCCGCGCGACATTCGCGTCCGTGCTTTCCTACAGCCCGATAATCTTTTTATATACTACATCGCGCTCCTCTTTATCGTCGTGATGGCGCTCGCGAACTATATCTCCCGGCGCTTCGGGAGATCTATCCGACAACTCCGCGACTTCACTAACGCCGTGGATCGCGAGGGAGAGATCCCTTTCATCTCCCCGACCTCGCGCGACGAACTGGGAGAGATCGTTACCAAGATCGCCGAGAATTATCACCGCCTCAAGGAAAGCAAACGGGAGATCGCGCTCGAACGAGAGAAGCTCCTCCAGCACGTCCATGGCCTCGAGGAGGGCGTGTGCTTCTTCTCCGCCAACAGGTCGGTGGAGTTCTATAATGGTCTCTTCATCCAGTACCTGAACACGATTACCGACGAGGCAAACGGTGATCCATCGCTCCTCTTCTCCGACAAGGCCTTCGCGCCGGTATCCGCCTTCCTCGCCTCGAGCGCTGGACGGGACGCGTATTTCGAGACGCGCGTCAACAAGCACGGGAAGAATTTCGCCCTCCGCGTCAACCTGTTTGACGATAAAAGTTTCGAGATCATCATTAACGATATTACCAACCAGGAGAAGACGCGCCTGCTCAAGCAAGAGATGACCGGGAATATTACTCACGAGTTGCGCACTCCCGTCACCGCCATCCGCGGTTGTCTCGAGACGGTGCTGAGTCGGGAGCTAGAGCCTGACAAGAAGCATCATTTTATCCGTAGCGCGTATGACCAGGTGCTGGCGCTCTCCGATTTGATCCAGGACATGAGCCTCATCACGAAGATGGAGGACGCGCCGCAATCGTTCCAGCTCGAGCCGGTGAATATACCCGCGCTGCTATCCGACTTGCGGGGCGATCTCGAGCTACCGTTGAAGGAGAAGAATATCCGCGTGACCTGGGATATGCCGGAAGAGACGCGCGTAAAGGGAAACAGGAACCTGATATATTCTATCTTTCGCAACCTCACCGACAATGCTATCCGGTACGCCGGGAATGACGCGATCGTGCGCGTCAATCTTTACCGCGAGGACAAGCGCTTTTACTATTTCTCGTACTCGGACACGGGCGTGGGAATCCCCGAGGAGCATCACCTGAACCGCCTCTTCGAGCGCTTTTACCGCATTAACGAGGGACGCACCCGCGACACCGGCGGGTCGGGACTTGGCCTCTCCATCGTGAAGAATGCCGTTGCTTTCCACAAGGGAACGATTATCGCGAAGAACAGGACGGGCGGGGGGCTCGAGTTTCTATTCGGCCTCCCGAGGGAATCGTGAACGTCAGAACAGGAAATGGTCGCTGATCGAGCGATGCTCCCTGATGTTACGAATCGTGTCGGCGAACATGTCGGCCGTCGAGATGACCTTGATCTTGGAGGAGGGTTGCTTCTGCGGGATAGAATCGGTGAACAGCACTTCCGATAGCTTTGACTTCTCGATCCTCTTGTAAGCCTCGCCGGAAAGGACGGCATGAGAAGCGACGGCGCGCACGCTTGCCGCGCCCTTCTTGCGCAACAACGCGGCAGCCTTGCAGATTGTCCCGGCGGTATCGATCATGTCATCCACGATGATAATATTTTTCCCCCTCACGTTACCGATCACTTTCATCTCGGCCACTTCGTTTTCCCTCTCGCGGGTCTTGTGACAGATCACCAGATCCACGTTGAGATACTTCGACCACGAGTTAGCCCGTTTCGCTCCCCCGATGTCCGGCGACGCGATCGCTAGATTATCCAGTTTCAATTGTTGGATGTAAGGAACGAAGACGGAAGAGCCGTAAAGATGATCGACGGGTATATCGAAGAACCCCTGGATCTGGTCGGCGTGCAAATCCATCGTGACGATCCGGTCGACGCCGGCGGCTTGCAGCATGTTGGCCACGAGCTTCGCGCCGATAGCCACGCGCGGTTTATCTTTCCGGTCTTGGCGCGCGAACCCGAAGTAAGGGATAACAGCGATCACCTTGTATGCCGACGCGCGTTTAGCCGCGTCGATCATCAGAAGCAGTTCCATCAAGTTATCGGAGGGTGGAAAGGTAGATTGCACGATAAAGACGTATTCCCCGCGGACGGTCTCGTTATAGCCAACGCCGAACTCGCCGTCGCTAAACCGCGTGTAGATTCGTTTACCGGGTTTTATACCGAGCGCGTTGGCGATGCGGGTAGCGATATCCTCGCTATTCTTGCAAGCAAACACCTTTACATCAGGAATTGTTGACATGTTATGGATTTTACGGGTTATGTTGTTTTCTGCCGCGAAAGTAGAAAAATAATTCGATGCCGTACCGGGAACGTCTCTTAAAAACGGCACACCACGCCCGCCCCCCGGGGAGGGGATATTCATAACGGAAGGATTAGCTGATACGCGGGAGAATCACTCGCTTCCTCTCCAACTTACATTGACGATCTTGACGAATTGCCCTGCCCACTTCTTGTAATCGGGGAGGGGGTCGAGCGTCACTTGTCCGATCGTGTTCATCGAGAACTTGGTTAACGTTCCGCCGGTAGGATTCCAGGTAGCGATATAAAGGAGATCGGCGGTCGGGGCAAACTCGCGATCAAACTCGAGCATGGTAATCTGGTCATCCGTCCCGATACTCACGGGATACACGCTCTCGCTTCCCGGGTTATAATCGTAGCAATAGAGCTTGCCATCGTTACCGACGAAAAAGAGTAGCGGTCGGTTAGAGGCGAAAGCGCGTAACGTGGCGTTATCGAGGCCGAGGGCGTCGACTTCCGGGATGACGGGATAACAGGCGCGTTTCTTCGGGGGATTCCCGTTCGCGTAGAACTTGTAAATGTAGGAAGAGGTCGCGTCGCGCATGATCGCGAAAGAATTCCCGTTGGCGGAACTTCCCTCGATGTCGCGGGTATTCTCGCCATAGACGAGTCTCCTCCCGGTGCCTTCCTGGTTCCACGGGAACGGGTCG
>JAITJA010000031.1 GCA_031279175.1 Odoribacteraceae bacterium | reverse complement strand
GCGAGCTCGCGAAAGCTTCTCGCGAGCCGCGGGAGACCTTCGCGAGCTCGCGAAGGCTATTTTCCACCGCGTAAACTGACATGGAAAGCCCGCGAGCGCTCGCGCGACACGGGACATGTCATTCGACGGCCCGCGATCACCCGCGGCGTGTCTGTTCTCGTCGTTCGCGACGTCGCGAGCACCTCCCGCGTGTCGGTTTTCGTCTTTCGCGAGGTCGCGAGATCCCCTCGCGTTCCGCTTCCCGACGCGCGCGAAATCGCGTGACTTCCCCGCGTTCCCCCCCGCCCGTTAAGAAACCATTAACTAAATATTTACAAGCGCGCCCCCGGCTTCGCCCGCCCGGGGATAACCACCGGCAGGCAGTCGCGCGCCGGTCGTCTCCTTGCCGGCGGCGTCCCGGGGGTGGCTACCCGTCGTCGCGTGCAATTTAGCCCCCGCGGGAAGGCCCCCCTGGCTTGTTTCATGCCCGGGCGAGCCTCCCGCGGGGGCTTTCTTCCTCTTTTACTTGTTGTAAACCCACCCGGGAGGGTTACATGCAAGAGACCGGCCGCGTGGCAGCCGGTCTCTTGCCCGAAACGGGGGGAGTGGACGACGCGTTGGAAGCCCTCCCCGGCGCGAGCCAACGGGCGCGATCAACGAGTGCCCGCCGCCGCCCTTCATCCAGGTCGCGCGTTACGGGTACTTTCGAGATCGCGCGCGCCGTTAGATCTCCTCTTGTATTGTCACCTTGTAGGGGAAGACGTCGAGAACACTCGAGTCGGAGAGGGAGACGATCTCGCATGGAACGAGATACGTGGAGAGATTATTTTTCAGGTTTTCCAGTGCCCGCTCGAGCGAGCTTCCGGCCACCAGGAAATAATTATTCGTTCGTTTTTCTTTCCCGGTGAGCTGGTCCGCGTCCAGGATAGCGACTTTTGCTTTAAACCACTTGTCGTCGTTCCCGTCGTCGGAGGTCACCAGTTCGGAGACATTCGAACGCTTAAGCCCCGCGATATGATACTCTCCCTGTAGCATTTCGGATAGCTCCGCGACGATCCGGCTTTCCGCTTCCGTGTAAGAGACGGCGTCCACGAGATATTGCCCCGACACTTTTTTTTCTTTCCCGTCCTCCGTCGTTTTCACGTACTTGATTCGACATTCAAACCAATTTGCAGTCATCGTGTTTTGTGTTAGATTTCATTCTGGTTCTTGTTTTCGTGCTTCCCGCGAAGCAATAAAAAAGGACAGAGGTATAATTTTCACCTCTGTCCCTTCGCGCGCGAAAGACGTTAATAGCGTCTTTCGGAATTGTAGCCGCCGCGACGATCGCGGTTAAATCCGCCACCACCGCGATTGGCGCCGCCACGACCCCCCGCGGGCCTGTCTGTCCGCGGCTTGGCCAGGTTCACGCTGATCACTTTCCCGTCATACTCGGCCTGGTTCAACTCGTCGATAGCTTTTTGCCCCAGCGCGTCATCGGCCAGTTCCACGAAACCGAAGCCTCTCGAGCGACCGGTTTCGCGATCCAGGATAACCTTTGCAGAGATGATCTCGCCATAATCGGCAAATAACTCTCTTAAATCAGCATCAGTGATGCCGTAACTCAAATTTGAAATGTAGATGTTCATTAAGTATAAAACTTTAAATTAATAAATCATGTAATCGGTATCGGGGATCGGGATAAAATCTACTTAACGATACATTGTTCATGAAAGGAAAGTACTTAACTACAACGAGACCAGTCCGATTACGCGGCAAAGGTACACCGATATTTCGAACTAACAAGTTTTTCGCGAAAAATTTTAATCACGCGCCGGAAAACCCTGGATTAATGCTACGCGAGATAACAGTTTGGCAACCAAACATCGCTCAAAAGAGCAAAAAGTAGATACCTTTGCCGGCGAACTTAAACCGTTTATATTATGTGTGGAATCATAGGAATGTTTGACATCACGTCAAATCCAGAGAGTTACAGGGGGCATGTCTTGAAGATGGTGCAGAAAATCCGCCACCGCGGGCCTGACTGGTCGGGCATCTACTGCGGGGGCAGCGCGGTGCTGGCGCACGAGCGTCTCTCGATTGTCGACCCGGAATCCGGCGGGCAACCGCTCAAGAGCAAGGACGGGAAGCTTGTCCTGTCGGTCAACGGCGAGATTTATAATCATCGCGAGCTGCGCGCCCGGTTGCGCGGGAAGTACGAGTTCCTGACGGGATCGGATTGCGAGGTGATCCTGGCCCTTTACCGCGAGCAAGGTCCCGCCTTCATCGAGGAGCTGAACGGCATCTTCGCTTTCGCCCTCTACGACGCGGAAAAGGATGTCTATCTCGTTGCCCGCGACCACATCGGGATCATTCCCGTGTACAGGGGATGGGACGCGGAGGGCCATTTCTACGTGGCCTCGGAACTGAAAGCACTGGAGGGCGTGTGCTCCGCGATCGAGCCGTTCATGCCGGGCGAGTACTTTTATAGTCCTGACAGGGAAGTGAAACGGTGGTATCACCGCGACTGGATAACGTATGACGCGGTGCGGGACAATACCTCGGACATTCGCCTCCTGCGGGCATCGCTGGAGGATGCCGTGCGTCGCCAACTGATGTCGGACGTCCCGTACGGCGTGTTGTTGTCGGGGGGCCTCGACTCGTCGATCATCTCGGCGATCGCCAAGAAGTTCGCCGCCAAGCGAGTCGAGACCGACGGGCAGAGCGAGGCCTGGTGGCCGCGTCTGCACTCGTTCGCCGTTGGGCTGGAGGGTGCTCCCGACCTCGTGGCCGCCAGGAAGGTGGCCGACCACATCGGGACGGTGCATCACGAGATCCATTACACGATCCAGGAGGGGCTGGACGCCCTGCGCGACGTGATCTATTACCTTGAAACCTATGACGTGACCACCGTCCGCGCCTCTACCCCCATGTACCTGCTGGCGCGGGTCATCAAATCGATGGGCATCAAGATGGTCTTGTCCGGCGAGGGTGCTGACGAGGTCTTCGGCGGTTACCTTTATTTCCACAAGGCCCCCGACGCGCGCGCCTTCCACGAGGAGACGATCCGGAAACTGGGCAAGTTATACCTTTATGACTGCCTGCGGGCCAACAAGGCGCTCGCCGCGTGGGGCGTGGAAGGACGCGTGCCGTTCCTCGACAAGGAGTTCCTGGACGTGGCCATGCGCCTCAATCCCGCGGACAAGATGGCGGGAAACGGGAAGATGGAGAAGTGGATACTGCGCGAGGCGTGCAAGGACCTCTTGCCGGAGAGCGTGGCGTGGCGACAGAAAGAGCAGTTCTCGGACGGCGTGGGCTACGGCTGGATCGACAGCCTGAAACGCGTCACCGCGGAGGCCATCCCCGACAAGCAAATGCTGCACGCGGCCAGGCGTTTCCCCGTCAACCCGCCGCGAAACAAGGAAGAATACTACTATCGCTCGATCTTCGAGGAGCACTTCCCGTCGGCACAGGCAGCGGCAACGGTACCCTCCGTGCCGTCGGTCGCCTGCAGCACCCCCGAGGCGCTCGCCTGGGACGCCTCGTTTCGCGGGATGAACGACCCCTCCGGGCGCGCCGTCGGCAGCGTCCACCTGCGCGGGATCTAACGTTGAACGAAAACACGTGATTAAACCATGAAAAAGAGTATCATTCTATTTGTACTGTTACTGTCGTCGCGCCTCCTCGTCGCGCAGTATTTCAACACCGGCTTGAACGGGGAGGCCATACGGGAGGTGATGCAGAAGGTAGCCGACTGGCAGATCGCGCACCAATCCCAGGTGAAACACCAGCCGCTGGGATGGGAAAACGCGGCCATGTACATGGGTATGATGGACTGGGCGGAGATCGCCGGGACGGGTGAAGGCGAAAATCCCTACGAGCAATTCCCGCGCGCCATCGCCAACCGGGGCGGGTGGCAACCGGCAAAACGGATGTATCACGCCGACGATATCTGTATCAGCCAGGTGTATATCGACCTCTACCGGAAGCATAACCGGCCGTCGATGCTCTGGCCCACCCTCGCCCGCGCGCGATGGGTGATCGCTAACCCGCCGGAGAACAACATGAAGCTGGATTACAGCACGGGAAAGGGCCTGGACAAGTGGAGCTGGTGCGACGCGCTCTTCATGGCCCCCGCCGTCTACGTGAAGTTGTACCGGCTGACGGGAGACAAACGCTACATGAAGTTCGCCGACAAGGAGTTCAAGGAGACCCACGCGTATCTCTACGACCGGGAGGAGCACCTCTTTTTCCGCGACTGGAATTATTTTGAACGACGGGAAGCCAACGGGCGCAAGGTCTTCTGGGGACGCGGAAACGGGTGGGTCGCCGCCGGCCTGGCAGAGATATTAAAGGAGTTGCCGCGCGGGAATCGCTACCGTCCTTTCTACGAGCGACTGTTCATCGAGTTGTGTAACCGCCTGCGCGAGCTGCAACAGGAGGACGGCTACTGGCGCGCCAGCCTGCTCGACCCGGACAGCTATCCTTCACCGGAGACCAGCTCCACGGGGTTCATCCTCTACGCGTTTGCCTACGGCGTGAACCAGGGAATGTTGCCCGCCAAGACCTTCCTGCCCGCCATCAAGAAGGGATGGGAAGCGCTGGTGAAGGCCGTCGAGGAGGACGGGAAGCTGGGGTACGTGCAACCCGTCGGGGCTGACCCGCGCCGCGTCACCCGCGACATGACGGAGGTCTACGGCGTGGGCGCGTTCCTGATGGCCGGCAGGGAGATCTATCGCCTGGCCGAGGAGTCGCTGGCGTCCACGGGAAACGGGAACGGGAATTAAACGCGCGCCGGCGCCGGCCGCGACGCCTGTCGCCCGATCACCTATTCTTTCCCGGAACCCCGGAAAGTTTAAATCCTCTCGGCAATATCATTCCCGGGGTTCCGGGAACCATGAAACCACTCGGCAATATCATTTCCGGAACTCCGGAAACCATGAAACCACTCGGCAACATCATTTCCGGAGTTCCGGAAACGATGAAACCGTCGTGAAAAGCGTTTCCGGAGTTCCGGAAACCATGAATCCAAGTGGAAACATCATTTCCGGAACTCCGGAAACCATGAAACCACTTGGAAAAGCGTTTCCGGAGTTCCGGAAACCATGAATCCACTTGGAAACATCATTTCCGGAACTCCGGAAACCATGAAACCACTTGGAAAAGCGTTTCCGGAGTTCCGGAAAACATGA
>JAITJA010000146.1 GCA_031279175.1 Odoribacteraceae bacterium | reverse complement strand
CAAAAAATCACCGCCACCGGCATTACTTATACCGAATTTTATCCATATGCCGTTCTTATCATTCAATTCTATGAAATTTTGCCATGGATATTTATCCTTTTCGATAGCGGAAAACATTGATTCTTTCTTCTGCTCGCGTGCGACGCCCACTATTGTAAACCCCTTGTCTTTATACATTTCGTAGATCGGTATCATCTCCTTGCCATGTCGTCGGCACGGGCCGCACCACGACGCCCATAAATGAACAAGAGCCACCTTGTCTTTTATCAACCCGGACAAATGCACTTCCTTACCTTCGCTGTCTTCCGTCACGAAGTCGGGACAGGGATTCCCTACCTTAATGTCAGCCGCCTGAATGTAACTTCTTATTACCGACGTGTAAGGATGGTCGGGATATTTCTTCTCGTACGCGTCGTGAAAAACAGCAAACATCTCCTTCACGTCCAACTGGTCCCGGTTTTGTTCGATAGTATTCCGGATATTTTTAACCAGGAAAGAATACCCGACAATATCCGCGTGTTCTCTTGCATAATCCATCAGTTTGTCCGCGTACATTGTTTTATATATTCGACTGGTCTCTTTTTCCAGATCAATTGCTTCCATGGTTTTGAGTTTTCCCTCGTTTTCCAGCTCGTAAAACTGTTGCCACAAAGCGTTTTGGTTTGGGGCGTCCCGAGGCAGGCCGCGTACCTCTTCCAATATCCTGTTCGCTTCCGGAGTATAATACTTATTTTCCTCGTGCAGTTTATCCCTTTTTTCATTGAATGGTTTGTAGTGAACATTCAACGTTTTACCCAAACTGTCGGGAATCGAACGATAGATCTCGGTATATTTACCGCCACGTATAGAATTATTTTCCCATTCATTCTCGTTGTTCAGCGTGAAATAACATGTCCCCGATTCGGCAATGAAATTAACCGAACGCCATGTACCTTGCTGTATCTCGTCATAAAATATCAATTGCCAGGTTTCTTCGGCATTTGTATAGAGTGGATATTCAAACTTGCCATCGTGTATCGAGATATATGTCACTTTGGCCGTGCGAAAATCTTCCACGTCTGTCAACAACACCAACCGGCTGCTTTGAGGTCGATTGATTACTTCGCCTTTCAGCAGGCATTGCACCGGTTCGTCATGTTTGACATTATACAGTTTAATGCCGGTTATGGTTGCCCCGTTCTCGTCCATGTCGATGATATCCACTATTTTCTCGCGTTTATCGACCGGTTCGAAATAAAGCGCGAACGACATCGAACCGGTCGCCGGCATAAATACCTTTTTATCCGTTTCAAATCCGCGACAGGCAAGCAACTTGTAGGTTTTATTCTTACTGTCTTTCAGTTTAATGCCGGACGAGATTAGTACCCAATAATTAGGCAAGTGATACACGTCAGCATAAACAATTGTCGCCGTATCGGTTCGTTCGATTTTGTGTAACGAAAAATAATCGGCGTCGCTACTATCATATTCGGGATTGACAAAAACAGATTCATTCCTGTTACACGTTGTTGTAAATACGACGCACAATGCAGTGATAATGATTGCTCCGGTAATAATGTTTGTACGTTTCATATTCTTATCTTTTTAGGGTTTCCCGGCCACGAAGTTAGCAATCGGTTTGATAAAACAAATCCATTAAATTCAAGATTCAAACTGGACAATGCAATGTTCTAACAGGACAACGCGAGACTGTCAGGTGACACTTGATGGTCTTCCTGCCGGGAACCCGGGCAGCCGGGTATATTTCGCGCGTTAATCTCCCGTGAATCGTGATCGTGCGGTGGTAGATACGCGGCGACGCTTTCGGCGGGCATAAAAAAAGAGCTACCCGTGAGGGCAGCTCTCTATTTTCTTCTCGACGCGAAAATTTATCACGCGTAACGTAAAGCTGCTTGCGCGGCGGCCAGACGCGCGATGGGGACGCGGTAAGGCGAGCAGGAGACATAATCCATGCCGACCTTGTGGCAGAAAATGACGGAAGATGGTTCGCCGCCGTGTTCGCCGCAGACGCCGACTTTCAGTCCTGGTTTCGTGGAGCGTCCGAGGGAGACGCCAGTCTCGATGAGCTTTCCGACGCCTTTCTTGTCGAGTATCTCGAAGGGATCATTTTTCAGGATACCCTTCTCGATATAGACGGGGAGGAACTTGGCGACATCGTCGCGCGAGTACCCGTAAGTCATCTGCGTGAGATCATTTGTCCCGAAAGAGAAAAACTCTGCCACGCTCGCGATCTGGTCGGCGGTGAGGGCGGCGCGAGGGATCTCGATCATGGTCCCGACGAGATATTCGACGCGTATTCCTTTTTCGCTGAAGACTTGTTCGGCGACGGAGCGTATAATCCTGGTTTGCTCTTCGAGCTCTTTTAGTTCGCCGACGAGAGGCACCATGATTTCCGGTCTTGGATTCTTTCCCTTCAATTTGAGGTTACAGGCGGCCTCGATGATAGCGCGGGCTTGCATCTCGGTGATTTCGGGGTAAGTATTCCCGAGGCGGCATCCGCGGTGTCCGAGCATGGGATTGATCTCGTGCAGGGCGTTAACCTTGGCGATGACCTTTTCGACGGGGACGCCCATTTCGCTGGCCATTTCCTGTTGCGAGGGCAGGTCGTTCGGCGTGAACTCGTGTAGGGGCGGGTCGAGAAGTCGCACGGTGACGGGCAGGTCATTCATGGCGTCGAAGATACCCTCGAAATCTCCTCGTTGCATGGGGAGCAATTTCTCGAGTGCCCGGCGGCGTCCCTCTTCGTTCTCGGCGAGGATCATCTCTCTCACGGCCTTGATGCGATCACCCTCGAAGAACATGTGTTCGGTGCGGCACAATCCTATCCCGCTGGCCCCGAATTCGCGTGCAACGCGCGCGTCGCGTGGCGTGTCGGCATTAGTCCGGACATGCATTCGGGTATACTTGTCGGAGAGTTTCATGATCGTCTCGAAATCGGCGGAGAGCTCGGCGGCGGTAGTCTCTATTTTACCGGAGTACACTTGTCCCGTGGAACCGTTGAGAGAGATCCAGTCGCCCTCGCGGATGACGGTAGTGGTATTTTTGATTTTAAAGCACCGGTTCACGTAGTCCACCTCGATATCACCCGCTCCCGAGACGCAACATTTTCCCATTCCCCGGGCGACGACGGCGGCGTGCGACGTCATACCCCCGCGGGCGGTGAGGATTCCTTCCGACACGGCCATTCCCCGGAGATCCTCGGGCGAGGTCTCGAGGCGGACGAGGATTACTTTTTCCTCGCGGGCCTTCCATTCTTCAGCCTCGTCGGCGAAGAAGACTACTCGTCCGCAGGCGGCGCCGGGCGACGCGGCGAGTCCCTTGACCACGGGAGTTGCTTTTCTCAGCGATTCCTTGTCGAAGACGGGGTGCAGAAGCTCGTCGAGCTTATTTGCCTCGAGTCTTTCGATGGCGGTTTTTTCGTCGATGAGGCCTTGTCTTAGCATATCGATGGCCATCTTTATCATGGCGGCGCCGGTACGTTTCCCGCTTCTGGTTTGCAACATCCAGAGTTTCCCGTCTTGTATCGTGAACTCGAGGTCTTGCATGTCGTGGAAATAATCTTCCAGTTTTTGTTGCACGGCGTTCAATTGGGCGTAAGCTTTCGGCATGGTCTCCTCGAGGGACGGGAAGTGCGCGGCGCGGGTTTCCTCGGTAATATTCCCCTGTTGTTTTGCCCACCGGCGCGACCCCTCGATGGTGATAGCTCGCGGCGTGCGCGCGCCGGAGACGACGTCTTCCCCTTGCGCGTTAATGAGATACTCCCCGTTGAAGATATCTTCCCCGGTGGCGGCGTCCCTGGTAAAGGCCACGCCGGTAGCGGAAGTTTCCCCCATGTTCCCGTACACCATTGCCTGCACGTTGACGGCGGTTCCCCATTCCTCGGGGATTTGTTCGAGGCGGCGATAGAGGATAGCTCTTTCTGTCATCCATGAGTCGAACACGGCACAGATCGCGCCCCAGAGTTGCTCCCATGGGTCTGTGGGGAATGTTTTCCCGGTACGATCCTTGACGACTTGCTTGAACCGCTCGACGAGCAATTGCAGGTCTTCGACGGAGAAGTCGGTGTCGTTCAGTACTCCTTTTTGTTTCTTGAGCTTGTCGATTTCGGCCTCGAACGGGTTATGTTCTCCCTTCGCGGCGGTTATTCCCATGACGACATCCCCGTACATCTGGACGAAGCGCCGGTAGGAGTCCCAGGCGAAGCGCGGGTTGCCTGATTTATCGGCGAGGATCTTGACGGCGTCGTCATTCATGCCCAGGTTCAGGACGGTATCCATCATGCCGGGCATAGACTTGCGGGCGCCGGAGCGCACGGAGACGAGGAGCGGGAATGTCTCTCCTTTTGACCCGAACGTGGCGTTCATGATCTTCTCGGTACCGGCGATCCCTTTCTTTACCTCGTTTTCGATGAGTCGTTGTACGGCATCCCTTCCTTGCTGGTTATATACCGTGCATACTTCGGTAGTGATCGTGAACCCGGCAGGAACGGGCACACCGATGAGGTTCATTTCGGCAAGGTTAGCTCCCTTGCCGCCGAGCAGGTCTCTCATATCCGCTCTTCCTTCGGCTTTTCCATCCCCGAAGGTGTAAACATGCTTTGTATTCATCTATAGTTAATGTTTAATCCCGTTTCGGCACGGGCTGTTTATAATAAAGATTATTGTTTTGCTTGCAAGAAAACTGCAACCCCTCGCGAGAATGATTCCCGCGAGGGGTCGCGAAGGTAAGTTTTTTATCGAGAACGGGAAAATTCTCTTCTCTTCTCGCGTTAATTTCACCTGTTTTCGTTACTCTTTCTCGTGGTAATATCTCGCGAACACCTCCATTGCCTCGTACTCGGCCATGCCGAGTTTATCGTAGAGGTATGCCGTGTGTCGGTTACGTTCCTCGGCCCGTTGCCAGAACTCGCGCGGGTCATCCCCCGGGAAGACGGGGCCGTTATTTTGCGAGCAATGCCGGTAGATGGCCTGGCGCTTGATGGCCAGCTCGGACGGGCTGATGGGGACGGCCATGTCGACGTTCTCGATGTTCCACTCCTGCCAGGCGCCGCGGTACCACCAGGTGTAGCACTCCTTGAACCACTCCTTGTCGTGCACCTCGTCGTAGGCGAGCAGGATTGCCTCGAGGCACGTCCCGTGTGTCCCGTGCGGGTCGGCCAGGTCACCGGCGGCGTACACCTGGTGCGGGCGGATCTCCTCGAGCAGGTTAACGATGATGCGCGTGTCCGCTGGCCCCAGCGGGTTCTTCTTCTCGGAGCCTGTCTCGTAGAAGGGGAGGTTCAGGAAATGCACGCGTTCCCGCGGCACGCCGACGTAGCGACAGGCGGCGAGGGCCTCCGCCCGGCGGATAGCTCCCTTGTACTCCAGCAATTCTCCCGGCTCGTTATCCCCGGTCGGCCGGTTATCGATGATCTCCTTCAGGCGCGTGACATTTTCTTCCATTCGCGGCGTGTTCCCCTCCATGTAGTGGCTGAAGTTGACGGCGATATCCATCATCTGGTAGGTATAGTCGTCGGCCACGGCGATATTCCCGGAGGTTTGGTACGCCACGTGCACCTCGTGTCCTTGCTCCACGAGCCGGGCGAGGGTACCGCCCATCGAGATCACGTCGTCATCGGGATGTGGACTGAACACCAGCACCCGCTTGGGGTAGGGGGCGGCCCTTTCCGGGCGCGTCGAGTCGTCGGCCCCGGGCTTCCCTCCAGGCCACCCGGTGATGGTGTGTTGCAGGTCGTTAAAGACTTGTATGTTGACCTTGTTAGCCGACCCGAAGCGCTTGACGAGGGCGTTCATGCCGTGTTCCTCGTAGTCCTTGTTTTCCACTTTTAGTATGGGCTTCTGTACCTTCTGGCACAGCCACACGACGGCCTTGCGGATGAGCTTGTCGTCCCATTGCACGTCGCTGACGAGCCAGGGGAAGTTCGCGCGGGTAAGTTCGCTGGCAGCCTTCTCGTCGATAAAGAACTGCACGTTCGGGTGTTCCTGCAGGAAGGTGGCGGGGACGCGACTCGTGACGCGTTCTTCCACCGTGGTCTTGATGATGGAGGCTTTCTTCTCTCCCCAGGCCACGAGGAGGACGCGCCGCGCTTTCATGATCGTGCCCACGCCCATCGTGATGGCTCGCGTCGGCACTTTATCGCGTCCCCCGAAGTCCTTGATCGCGTCCTTCCGGGTCAGGTCGTCGAGGTACACGATCCGCGTCTTGGAGGTTTGCAGGGATCCAGGTTCGTTGAACCCGATATGGCCCGTGCGCCCGATACCCAGGACTTGTATATCAATACCTCCCGCGGCCTCGATGCTCGCCTCGTAATTCCTGCAAAAGGTGTCGACGGCCTCGATCTTCAGCGTCCCGTCGGGGATATGCACGTTCGCGGGATCGATATCCACGTGATCGAACAGGTGGCGGTGCATGAAATTGTAGTAGCTCTGTTCCAGTTCCCTGGGCATGGGGTAATACTCGTCCAGGTTGAACGTGATCACGTTCTTGAACGACAGCCCTTCTTCCACGTGCATCCGCGCCAGCTCCTTGTACAGCAGGACTGGCGACATGCCGGTGGCGAGGCCCAGGACGCAGGCTTGTCGCGTCCGTTCTTTTTCTCGAATTGTCGCGGCTATCTCTGCCGCGATGGCCTTGACGGCCAGTAACGGGGTGGCATATATCTGCACGGGGATCTTCTCGAAGCGGTCGCATCCTTCTCCTGTTACTATTTTAGATGTTAAAGTCATGTAAGTGGTATTTGAGTTATTCTTTAAATTTCATTGTCAAGTGGAAGAAGTCGCTATTGTCGTCGTAGTACAGGTCTTGCATCACCAGCATCAGTGTCCCCATGATCGCGGCGCGGGTGTTCAGGTTGCTCAATCTCACCTCGCACGGGATCCGCAGTCGACTGAGCGTGTATTTATTTACCGTTTGCAGGATCGGGGCGGTAATGTGGTCGCCGGCGTCGGCAATCTCCCCGCCGATGACCAGCAGCCGGGGGTTAAACAGGTGAATGAGTGTCGCGATCCCTTCCCCGATCTTCTCGCCGGCCCGTTGCAGTAGTTCGATAGCGAAAAGATCGTCCTGGAGGGCAGCCGTGATGACATTACCCAGCGTGATCTCGTTCGTCCCCGCGCACGAGGCGATCGCCGTGGTCCTTCCCTTGGCTATGGCGTCGCGTGCTGCTGTCACGATGGCCCTGCCCGAGGCAACGCTCTCCAGGCAACCAATCTTGCCGCAATAGCAAGGCAGGTCGACGCCCAGTAAGCGGATGTGGCCAAATTCTCCAGCCATGCCTTGTGCCCCGGAATAGGGCTTCCCGTTCAGGATCATCCCAAGCCCGATGCACTCGTTGACGCTAATGCACAAGGCATTGTCGGCCCCTCTCGCCACGCCGAAGGTGTGCTCCGCGATCGCCATCACGTTCGAGTCGTTGTCGACGAACACCGGCATCCCCAGCAACTGTTCCAGCTCCGACTTGAGGTTCGTTCTCTCGTGCACCAGGTAGGAGTACGAGTTCCCTTCCTTGTCGATCAGCCCCGGTAGCGCGACACCGGCCACTTTTATCTTGTCTGCCGGCACTTCCAGCGCCTTGATGACCTCCTTGACTTTCGTGCTCAGGTAGCTGAAGTTCTCGTCCCTCGTCGCCGTTTCCAGTAACGACGGGAAGATCTGTATCTTCCCGACCACCTCCCTGTGGAGGTTGAAAATAGCGATCTTCAGGTGCACGCGCCCGATGTCGATCCCAAGCACGTAAGCCGCGTCGGGGTTCAGGGCGAACAAGTGGGGGCGCTTCCCTCCGGCCGAGGATCCCTCGCCGCAATCGATCACCCACCGCGTGTCTATCAACTCCCCGATAATCCGGTTAATCGTCGGCGCGGTCAAGTTGGTCATGCGACAGATCTCTGGCTTCGAGAGTTTACCTCGCCTGTAGAAGAAAGTGAGTATCTCTTTCTTTTGTTGTGCCCGTTTTTCTCTCAACCCGGGCAGCGTGTTTTTTGACAATCCATGTTCCATTCGAATTCTATTTAGGATGTAGCAAAAGTATAAAATGGTTACGAAAATAATTAATAAAGAGAGAAAATAAATTTACCGGCATTTTACAAGGAATATCAAGGGCCATTCCAGGCTCTTCTTCCTGCCCCCGCGATAGCCACGTCACCAGCTTTTCAAACACGCTTCGTCCCGCCCCCCCCGTCACGTTGACGAGCTCGAGGTAGAAATCCGCGTGGCCCTTGGGCATCCAGCCTGATCTTGGCATGGTTTTCCTGTTTTAATGGTTAATTGCTCGTTGATAGCGTGTTGCTGTTCGTTGATGGTCGGCGGGAGGCCGAAAATGGCAAAAGGAGTGCAGTCGACCATGCATGGGCGTCCGTCGACCATGCATGGGCGAACGCAATCCATGCATGGTCAACCGCAATCCATGCATGGGTGAACGCAATCCATGCATGGTCAACCGCAATCCACGCGTGGTCAACCGCAATCCACGCGTGGGTGAACGCGATCCACGCGTGGGTGAACGCGATCCACGCGTGGATTGCAGTCGACGTCGCGTGGATTGCAGTCACCCGTGCATGGATTGCGGTCGCCCATGCATGGTCGGACGACAACGCGTGGTTGGCGGTAGACTCCGTTACTGACAACGGCGCGAACGATTCGCGCGAGTCGAAGGGCAGGATGACCGGGAAAACGCGAAAAAATAATTCGCTCTTGCGTCGA
>JAITJA010000089.1 GCA_031279175.1 Odoribacteraceae bacterium | reverse complement strand
GGGAAGCTTTCGCGAGCTCGCGAAGGTCTCTCGCGAGTTGCAGGAAGCTTTCGCGAGCTCGCGAAGGTCTCTCGCGTGTCGCGGGGCGTGTTCGCGAGTTCGCGAAGGCTTCTCGCGTGTCGCGGGGCGTGTTCGCGAAAATTCACTGTCTCGTCGCGAGTAAAAACCCCCTTGTCGCGTGCCCGCGCTGCCACGATTCCGTGAACTTTTCGCGCTCGCGACGCGTAAACCGGAAGGTTTTTCCCGGTGGTAGCGGGTCGCCCGAACGCGAAAATATGTCAACGATGTTAAAACCGGGAGGGGGTGTTCGCGGGGCGTTCCGGGAGAGGGACGACATTCCCGCGCGATAGGAAAAGGACGCGGGTCAGCGCCGCGCCACGTAACATATCGCGAACAGGAGCAGGAAAAAGAGGACGATCGTCGCGCCGGAAGGGAGGTCGAGCGCGGCAGAGGCGAACAGGCCGGCGACGGAACCCAGGCAGCTGATCGTCGCGGAGAGAACCAGCTGTTGCTTGAAATTTTTGTAGAAGATCCCGGCGATGGCCGGCGGGATAGTCAGGTAGGAGATCACGAGGATGATCCCCGCCAGCTTCATGCAAAGCACGATGCACAGGACCACGAGGATCGTGACGCCCGCGTCAAGGCGCGACAAGGGAAGGCGGTGCGAACGACTGTACTCGCGATCGAAGGCGACGTAGAAAAGGGGTCGGTAAAGGAGCAGGAAAAAGAGCAGCGCGGCGGTGCACAATCCCAGTGATAACCAGACTTGCCGCGTGGTGACGGTAAGTATGTTGCCGAAGAGGAACGAGAGGAGATTGGGGGCGTATCCCGGCGAGAGATAGATGAAAAGCACGCCCAACGCCATGCCCGCCGACCAGAAGAGGCCTATGAGGGAATCTTCCTTGAGGCGGCCGGAGGCGGAGAGGCGGTGGATGGCAAAAGCCGCCGCGAGCGCGAATGTCGCCGCCCCCAGCAACGGGGAGAGCCCGAGGAAGTAGGCCAGCCCGAGCCCACCAAAAGAGGCGTGGGTGATGCCGCCACTGATAAATACCATCCGGCGGGCCACGATATACGTGCCGGTCAGGCCGCAGGCGATTCCGACAAGGAGCGTGCTCCAGAGCGCGTTGCGGAAGAATTCATAGGATAACAGGTCGTTCATGTTTCAAAGTTTTTCGCACGCGCCGTTGTTTACCCGGATCATGCTTTTGACGAGCGCTCGCGTGGCCTGTATGTCGTGGGAGACCATCAGGATGCTCATGTCCCGGTTGAGTTCCGCGAGCGCGGAGTAGAACGCGGCCTCGAAATGGTTGTCCACGTGAGTTGCCGGTTCGTCGAGCACCAGCACGCGCGGCGCGGCGATGATGGCGCGGCAGAGGAGGACGCGTTGTAGCTGCCCGCCGGAGAGCTCCCCGATGGAGCGTCCGCGGAGGGCCTCCATGTCGCACGACGCGAGTAGCCGGCGGGCTTGCTCGCGGTCCTCGCGGGTGTAACGCCCGAGCAGCCCCTTGCGGGACATGAGGCCGGACAGGACGACCTCCTCGACATGTATCGGGAAGCGGGCGTCGAAGCGGTTATTCTGTGGCAGGTAGCCGAAGAGGGCGGGCAGGTCGACGCGGTAGATGACCTCCCCGGAGCGCGGCGGGAGCAGCCCGAGGATGACTTTCAGCAACGTGGTTTTCCCGCCGCCGTTCGGGCCGGTGATCCCGATAAAGTCTCCCGGCGCGATGGCGAGGTTGACGTCCCGCAGGACGACGCGGCGGTCGTATCCCGCGCTTACTCCTTTTAATTCCAGTATATTTTCCATTACTCCACGTGCGCGTCGATGATGGAGAGTAGCGAGAGCATCTCCGCCTTCCAGTCCGGGTTTAGTGGGTCGATGGCGATCACCTGCCCGTTGATTTCCCGCGCGACGGCGATGGCGTTTTGCTTGTCGAACTGTCCCTGGATGAAGACGGTCTTCACGGAGCGCTCGCGGCACGCGTCAATCACCCGCTTCAGGTGAAGTGGGGACGGCTCCTTGCCCTCGTGCTCGATGACCAGCTGTTCCATCCCGTAATCGTCGGCGAAATAGGTAAGCGCGGGATGATAGACGAGGAAGACCTTGTTTTGTTTCTTGGCCAGGAGACGACGGGCCTCGTTGTCGATGCTGTCGATCTCCGCGGTGAGTTGCCGTAGATTCTTCTCGAAGCGCTCCCGCTGGTCTCCGAACTGTTCCCCGAGCACCCGCGCGATGGTGACGGCCATTCGTTTGGCCCTCGCCGGCGACATCCATATGTGTGGATCGATGAGGTGATGATGCCCGTCGGTTGTCCCTGCCGTCCCCTCCGTCCCCTCCAGTAATTGTTCCCCCTCCGAGTGGCTGACGAGCAGGATATCCTTCCGTTTCTCGAGCAGCGGGTAGAGGTGCGTCTCCTCGAAAGGCAAGTAACCCACGGCGAAATAGATTGAACTTCTTTCCAGCTCCTTCATTTGTCCCGGTGTCATGTCGCACGTTGCCGGGTTTGCCCCTGGCGGGATCATGACGTTCACCTTCACGAGATCCCCCGCGACGCGCTCGACGAAATACCGCTGTGGCAGGATACTGACACTGATTGTCTGTTTCCTGTCGGCGGCCGGTCCGCAGGAGAGGCAGGCGCAAGCGACCAGCAGTAGTATTCGCGCGCTCATTCCGGGTAATGTTTATTCTTTTCCTCCATGCGTTCCAGCACCTCCGAGAGGAATTTCCCGGCCTCGAGGCGCGCCATTGGCAAGTTATGTAGCAAGTAATTCCCGCAGTCCCTTGGCGCGACGCCGGGTATCTCCCCGTTAAAGTCCCGGATAAAGCGGAAAGTCTCCCGCATCAACGGCACGATGTCATCGGGAAGTAGGTCTCCCCTCACGAGGAAATAATTCCCGGTGCAACATCCCATCGGCCCCCAGTAGATGACCCGGTCTTGCCAGGCGGGATGGTCGCGCAGGTAGGTGGCGGCCAGGTGTTCGATGGTGTGCAACTCGCTTTGCCCGAGCACCGGCTCCCGGTTGGGCTCTTTCATGCGTATATCAAAGGTGGTGACCACCTCTTTCCCGACCGCGTCCTTGCGCGAGACGTATATTCCCCGCGACAGGCGGTCGTGATCAATCGTGAAACTGGGTATTTTCTTCATTGTTATCTGGTATATTGTTTAACCCGGGGCTTCCCGGTCAGCATGTTCCCGCCGCGTGGCGGACGAGCGCGCGTAGCATCTCGAAGGAGCGCCGCGGGACCTCTTGCCAGAAGCCCAGGAATTGCCCGGCATGGTCCTCGACGCCGGGAGTGTCGCTAATCAACCGGTAGCTCAGGAAGGGAACGCCGTAGACATGACAGGTCTGGGCCAGTGACGCCGACTCCATGTCGACGGCCAGCCCGCGGGGGAAGCGCGTCTTGATCCGCTCCAGCTCCTCCCGGCTGTCGACAAAGCGGTCGCCACTGCATATCATCCCACCATGCACCCGCCCGAGGGAAGGCGCGATCGAAAGGGCCGCGCGATAAAGCTCCGCGTCAGGACGGAAGCTGGCAGGGAAGCCTTGTACTTGTCCATACTCGTTGCCATACCCGCACCACACGTCGTGATACACGATCTCGTCGCCCACGACGATGTCCATCACCCCGAGAGAGGGGTCGATGCCGCCGGCGACTCCCGTGTTGATGATTAATTCCGGCGCGTACCCGCGGATCATCTCTACCGCGCCGATCGTCGAGCATACTTTGCCGATACCGCATTGCACGAGTACCAGCTCTATCCCGTCAACAGTTCCCTCGACGAAGGTCATCCCGTTGGCGAGACGCTCCTCGCGGCACGCGAGCACGGCCCGTACCAGCTCGTACTCCTCTTGCATGGCGACGATAATTCCTACTTGTTTCACGCGAGATAAGGATTAGTGAGTCGTTCCCTGTCGATCGTGGTCGCCGCCCCGTGTCCCGGGATCACGCGGACGTCCCCGGGCAGGACGAGTAGCTTCTCGCGTATTCCCCTCACGAGCTGTTTCATGTTCCCCCCGGGGAGGTCGGCGCGCCCGATGCACCCCTCGAAGAGCACGTCCCCGGAGAGGAGCAATTTCTCTTGCTCGCAGTAGAAACAGAGGCTGCCGGCGGAGTGTCCCGGCACGTGGATGGGACGTAGCTCCGCGCGCCCGAAGCGCACCGTCTCCCCCTCGTCAAGGGGATCGCCTAACGGGGGGAGAGGCGCTATTCTCCCCATCCCCAGCTGCCATGCATGTTCGACGGCGTTCTCCATCCAGGGTTTATCCGCGGCGTGCGCCCTGGCCAACAGACCGTATTCCTCTTGCATGAAGGCGTTCCCGAGGACATGGTCGATGTGCAGGTGAGTGTTCAGCAGCACGACCGGCGTCAGGTGACGGCTCTCCATGAAATCGCGGAGCGCCTCCCGTTCTCTTTCCGACGAGCAACCGCAGTCGATCACGGCGGCCTCTCCCGTTTCGTCGTGCAGGACGATCGTGTTTTCCTCGATGGGATTACACACAAAGACTTTTATATTCATCGTGATTAAGTTCGTAACGTGTCAAAGCCCTTCCCGTAGACGCCCATCACCGTGTTCATCGTCAGGAAGGCGTCCGGGTCTACTCGCTTCGTGACCCGCATGATTCCTTGCATCTCCCCCTTGCGGGCCACGACGACCAGCATCTTGCGGGCCGCCCCGGAGTACCATCCCTGGCAATCAAGCACGGTCACGCCGCGGTTCAGGTCGCGCGTGATAGAGTCGGCCACCTGGTCATACTTCTCCGAGAAGATAAAGAACTGCACCGATTGCATCCTCCCCGTGAATACCATGTCGATGGTGTAGGAGAGCACGCCCATCTGCACGTAGCCGAAGATGATGTCCTGGAAACTCCAGGAGATCATGAAGCTGCTCCCGATGATAAACACGTCA
>JAITJA010000082.1 GCA_031279175.1 Odoribacteraceae bacterium | reverse complement strand
GGCGGGCTTTGAACGGAACTCGTAAGGCTTGGGCGGTTCTTTCATTTGCTCAACGTCCATCGATTCGTCGATCATCCCGGAGATCTTGACAAACCCGCCGAGGGGTAGCCAGCCGACGCCGTATTCCGTCTCTCCGCGGCGGAACTTGAATAATGAGAACCAGGGGTTGAAGAAGATGTAGAACTTCTCTACCCGCACCTTAAAGAGTCGGGCCATCGTGTAGTGCCCCATCTCGTGTATCAAGACGAGAATCGAGAGGCTAAGGAAGAATTGTAGTGCTTTGATAATGATTTCCATGTTCGCTTAATTAAATAATCTTTCTCGCGCTACCCTCCTGGCCTCCTTGTCGGTCGCGATATACTCTTCCAGGGAGGGGGTAGCGATATATGAAACGGTGTCCATTGTCTGTTCTATGACGCGCGACATCCCGGTGAAGGAGAGGCACTCGTCCAGGAAAGCCTCGACGGCGATCTCGTTGGCGGCGTTTAGCGCGCAAGGGCAATTCCCCCCGCGCCGCGCGGCCTCGAGGGCCAACGACAGGTTGGGGAACGTCTCCGCGTCGGGTTTCTCGAAGGAGAGGGAGCGGCAGGCGGCAAAGTCAACGCGGGGAATATCGGAGGGAAGGCGATCCGGGTAGGAGAGGGCGTACTGGATGGGCAGGCGCATGTCCGGCGTTCCCATCTGGGCCTTGACGGAACCGTCGACAAACTGTACCATCGAGTGAACGATAGATTGCGGGTGGACAAGTACCTCGATTTGCGACGGCGACACGTCGAAGAGCCAGCGCGCCTCGATGGCCTCGAAGCCCTTGTTCATTAACGAGGCCGAGTCGATGGTTACCTTCCGGCCCATGTTCCATGTGGGATGCTGCAAGGCCTGCGCGGGGGTGACGCGCTCGAGGAAGGCCCGGTCCTTGCCCCTGAACGGGCCGCCCGATGCCGTGAGGATCAACTTCTCGACGGGGTTATCCCCCTCCCCGACGAGGCACTGGAAGATTGCCGAGTGCTCCGAGTCTACCGGCAGGACGGGCGTTCGGTGGAGCGTCGCCAGGCGATTAATTAACTCCCCGGCGACAACGAGCGTCTCTTTGTTTGCCAGCGCGATGGTCTTTCCCGCCCGGATCGCGCGCGTCGTGGGAAGCAGGCCGCTATAACCCACCATCGCCACCAGGACAACATCTACCGACGCGGTCTCCGTCACCTGCGCGATGGCGTCTTCCCCGGCATACACCTTAATATACTCGTCCCGCAGCAGCTCTTTCAACTCCCGGTACTTCCCCTCGTCGGCAATCACGACCATGTTCGGTTTAAAGCGGATGGCCTGCCGCGCCAGCAGTTCCACCTGGTGGCGAGCTGTCAGCACCTCCACGCGGAAGTGCTCCGGGTTAGCGGCGATCACTTGCAATGCCTGCGTGCCGATAGATCCCGTGGAGCCAAGTATGGCGATATTCTTCATGGATTACTCGAACTTGATAAACTTCTCCGGGTCGATGGGTTTACCCCCTCGCCACAACTCGAAATGGAGGTGAGGCCCCGTGGTCTCCTCCCCCGTGTTCCCGACGATAGCGATAGCCTCCCCGACGAGCACGACGTCCCCCTGCTCCTTCAACAGCACGGAGTTGTGCTTGTACACGGAGACAAGATCACCGGGATGCTGCACTTGTATCACGTAGCCTGTCTTCATCGTCCAATCGCTAAAGATCACCACTCCCCCCAGGACGGCCGAAACGCTGGCATTCTGCCTCGCGGCCAGGTCGACGCCGTAATGATTGATCGTCTCGTCGAACCGGGCAGTGATCATCCCGCCCGTCAGCGGCGGGAAGCAGCGGTAAAAGGCTTCCGGCGAGGAGGGGAGCAACTCGTCCAGGGAGAGATTAAAGCGTTCGCGCTCCTCGACCAGATCCCTGAAGCGTTTCTCCTCGTTACTGGCCCCGAGAGAGATCGTGTCGCCGTTTATCTTCGTCACCGGGATACCCGCGTTCGACGAATCGTCGGCCTTCTCCCCGGCAATGACCATCTGTATAGATTGAAAGAAGCGATCCCTTCTCTCTATCTCGACGGCCAGCGAATCCACGTGCAGGGCGTTCATCGTGATCTGCCGCCACATCTCCCGGTCCGGGTACCCGGGGATCAGCTCGCGCAGCCCGGTGAAAGCGATCAGGAAAGTGGTCGCCGTCACGAGCAGCACCGATAGGATGCTCAACGCGCTGGCCACGTTTAGCCGCGACAGACGCAGGTGCATGACCTCCTCGTACGTCGTTTCGTTCAAGATAGAGAGTTTATACTTGTTCTTTAGCTTCTTCCAGAATTTTTTCTTGACTTCCATGTGCTCGTTGTTATCTCCATTTTGGGATTCCAAAACTACTACAAAAAATCCACTCTTATAGGCTATTCCTCACGTATCGCCGTTCCCTTTCATTATTTTTAGAATCCCCTATAAATTAATGTTAAATCATAATGCTGACCTTCGCATTTACTTTCAATCTATTACATTTGCGCTACAAAACATAAAAACATTTCATATGGTAAAAAGATTTTCTTTCGTCTGTTTATTGATCGCGTTGGCAAGCCCGTGCTTGTTCGCGCAATATAACATGAGCGCGCCTTTCCCCGTGGACCCGCTGATCCGGACGGGAAAGTTGTCGAACGGGTTAACCTATTACGTTCGACATAACGCTGAACCCAAGGAACGCGCCAACTTTTACATCATCCAGAACGTCGGGGCCATCCTCGAGAATGATGACCAGGACGGGTTGGCTCACTTCCTCGAACACATGGCCTTTAACGGCACGAAGCACTTCCCGGGAAGAAAAGGATTGATCAAAATCCTCGAAAAGTACGGCATCGAGTTCGGAAGCGACATCAACGCGTACACCGCGCAGGACGAAACCGTCTACAACATCGACGACGTCCCGACGACTAACATCAAATTGTTAGACACCTGTCTGTTGATCTTGCACGACTGGTCGCATTTCCTCACCCTGCAAGACGAGGAGATCGACGCCGAGCGCCCCGTGATCTCGGAAGAGTGGAGAACGCGACGCAACTCGCAATTCAGGATGAGGGCACAGCTCATGCCGGTGTTGCTCAACAACTCCAAGTACGCGCACAGGGACGTGATCGGAAACCTGGAGCTGATCAACAGTTTCCCATACAAGGCCCTCCGCGACTTCTACGCGAAATGGTACCGGCCGGACTTGCAGGCGATCGCCGTCGTGGGTGACTTCGACGTTGACGAGATGGAAAAGAAGATCATCACACTCTTCTCCGACATTCCCGCGCCGGTAAACCCGACGCCAAGACCAAATTACGAAGTGCCGCCGCACGACGACATCAAGTTCGTCCTCGTGACGGACAAGGAGCTGACCAACTCTTCCATCGGCGTGTACATGAAGTTCCCCGCCACGCCCAACGAGAAGAAAAACCACGAGTACGCGCGGCAAAACCTCATCAGGAGCTTTTACAACAGCATGTTCTCGCAACGCGTCAGCGAGCTATTACAGAAAGGCAACCCGCCATTCATCAACGCCGGCAGCGGTTTCAGCGGGATACTACGCGGCGTGGACGCTTACGTCATCTCCGCCACGGCAAAACCGAACGAGGAGGCCCTCGCCCTTGAATCCATCTACCGCGAAAACGAACGCGTCAAACGCTTCGGGTTTACCGCCGGAGAGCTGGAACGAATAAAGACAAATACCCTCGTCTCCATCGAAACAACCTACAAGCAAAGGGACAAAACGACCTCCAGCAGCTACATCAACCAGATCATGTCGCATTTCCTCACCGGGGAATCGCTCGAGGACGTGGAGTACTCCTATAACTTCTACAAGGCCATCATCCAGACCATCACCCTCGAGGAGGTCTCCGCGCTGGCCAAACAACACATCAACCACCACAACATGGTTGTTGTCGTGCAAGGCCCCTCCGAGGGCGTCACCCATCTCTCCGAGGCCGAGGCCCTTGCCGTCATCGACAAGGTCGAGCACGCGACAGACATCGAACCGTACCAGGACAAGGTCGTCGAGGGAGCGCTCGTCAACGAGGAGTTGACCGCGTCGCCCATCGTCTCCACCAAAAAACTGCCGCGCCTCGACGCCGAGGTATGGGTGTTGGCAAACGGGGCGAAGGTCTTCTATCGCAAGGCAGACTTCGAGAAGGACGAGGTCTCCGTGACATCATACAGCAAGGGCGGCACCTCCCTCTACGGGCTTGACAAGCTCGCGTCGGCCTCCATCGCCAGCCAATTCGTCTCCGCGTACGGTCTTGGCGACCATGATCTGAGGAACTTGCAAAAGCTCCTCACCGGGAAACGCGCCAGGGTCTCCGTCGGCATCGGCGGGCTTTCCGAGGCGGTAAACGGCTCGTCCACTCCCGCCGACTTCGAGACGCTGATGCAACTGATTTACCTCTGCTTCGAGAAACCGCGCTTCGACAAGGAGGTGCACCAGACGCTCATGGAACGCAATTACGCCGCGATCGTCAACCAGGCCAATAATCCCGCGAAGATCATGCAGGATTCCATCTCGCGGATCATGTCCAACTACCACCCGCGCGTGCTCCTTGGCGGGAAAGAGCTCCTCGACGCGATCTCCATCGAGCAAATCGAGGAAGTATACCGCGACAGGATCAAGGACGCGAGCGACTTCGTCTTCTTTATCGTCGGTAACATCGACGCAGAGACCGTCAAGCCACTGGTGGAAAAATATATCGGGGCCATCTCGTCGTCCCACCGCGTCGAGACATGGAAAAATCACAACGTGAAACCGCCCAAGGGGAAAACCGTGAAAGTGATCCCACTGGCCCTGGAAACGCCGAAGAGCACCGTGATCGTGCGTTTCTCGAAGGAGATGAAATACACCATCCCGCGCGATCATTACCTCTCCATCATCAAGAATATTCTCGACATCCGCTACACCGAGAATGTCAGGGAGAAAGAGGGAGGAACGTACGGCGTGAGCGTCGGGGCCGACGCGAACGACGAGCCTTTCCCGCGCTACGACATGACCATGTCCTTCGATTGTGACCCCGACAGGGTAAACGACCTGAAGCCGCTGATCTACGCCGAGGTGGAGAAGATGATGAAGGAGGGACCAACGACCGAGGAGCTGGACAAGGTGGTCACGAACATGTTGAAGAATCGCGAGCAGGGCAAGCCGCACAATAGTTACTGGATGAGCGTGCTCAGGGGCTATTGCCTGGACGGGGTGAACATGGACGATCCCAAGAATTTCGAGAACATCTTGAAAAAGGTCAAACCAAAAGACATACAGAAATTCGCCAAAACCCTGTTCGAGGGGGCTGACGTGGTTGATGTTACTTTCATACCGGCAAAATAATCTCGCCGCGAGAATCTCGTGAAAAACGGAAAGGCAAGGGGGAAACCTCTTGCCTTGTTTTATTCGTGCCCACCGGGTGTTCATGTCTACCGCCGGGATTTCGAAATAGAAAGCTCGCTTGTCCAGTTAGATTTCTCGCTTTTATCCCGGGGAGGTACAAGCACCGACGCGGCTTTTACCCTGCACGTCTACTCGACCGGCGCCAGGGCGGGCATTGACCTTGACAATTTCGAGATTGTCATTGTCCCGAACGGTTTATCGCGACGCGACTTTAAACGCTTTATCACGGTAGTACCGGGTGGTACTGCCGTTTTTTTGCCTGCTTCATTCCTTGTACAGGTAATTTAGGTGTACGTGGCAAGGAGAATGGATAAAAAACAGCGCGTGGCTGTTGTATTTAAAAATTGGCATAGTATATTCGCGGATAAAACAGGCAAAACAGAGCTTTAACTGAAACTGATCATGAAAAAGATAACTAACACGAATGCATTGAATGACGCGAGGCTGTCGGGACAGTCGCGGC
>JAITJA010000030.1 GCA_031279175.1 Odoribacteraceae bacterium | reverse complement strand
CATCATCATGCAGGGCAGGTAACGGGATGGAGACGCCGGTAGTAGTAAGAGTAGAACATCTCTCGCATCGTTACAGCACGCGATGGGCAATCCGCAACATCAACTTCGAGATCTACCAGCAAGGTGTACTGGGGCTGGTAGGCTCGAACGGGGCGGGAAAGTCAACAACGATGAACATCATGTGCGGCGTGCTCAACCAGACAGAGGGCCAGGTATACATCAACGGGATCAACTTCCGCGACGCCCCTTTACGGGCGAAAAAGAATATCGGGTTCCTGCCACAGCACCCCCCGCTTTACGTTGATCTCACCGTGAACGAGTACCTGCGTTATTGCGCCGAGCTTCGTTCGATTCCCCCGAGAAAAATACGCGCTGCCGTCGAGGAGGCCAAGGAGAAAGTCGGGATCACGCGACACGGGAAAAGAGTCGTCAAGTTTCTCTCCGGCGGCTACCAGCAGCGCGTGGGGATTGCCCAGGCCATCATACACGGGCCGGGATTCGTGGTATTGGACGAACCGACTAACGGCCTTGACCCGAACCAGATCGTCGAGATACGTCACCTCATCAAGGAGATCGCGCGCGATCGCTCCGTGCTACTCTCTACACACATTCTCTCGGAGGTCGAGGCAACTTGCGATCACGTCAAGATGATCGAGGAAGGGAGGCTTGTCTTCTCGGGCACGATGGCTGAATTTAATAATCACCTCCAGCCGGACACCTTCCTCGTCTCGTTCTGTCGCCCACCAGCCAAGATGGAACTGGAAGCTATCCCCGGGGTCTCACGCGCGGAGCGTCTCGAGGGAAGCGAGAATACTTTCCGGCTGGCTTTCATCGCCGGGGACGAGGTCACCTGCCGCGTGGTCGAGCACTCCGTCGCGAACGGGTGGGGACTACGCGAAATCTCCATCGAGCGACCATCCCTTGACGCGATTTTCGCGCAACTATCCGGGAAGACCAGGGAGGAAGAAGCATGAGGAAAATCCTGAAAATAGCACTCCGGGAGTTATCCACGCTCTTCTACTCGCCGGTAGCGTGGTTACTCTTGGTTATTTTCGCCATCCAGGCGTCCATGCTATTCACGGGCATCCTCGACATCATGATACAACAACAATTCTCCCGTCCCCTGTGGTACAGCATCGCCTCCGGGATCTTCACGGGATCAACGGGTATCCTACTCCCGTTGCAAGGGTACCTGTACCTCTACATCCCGTTACTCACGATGGGGCTTATCAGTCGGGAACGGGGCAGTGGCACCATCAAGTTACTGTATTCCTCCCCCGTCACCACCTTCCAGGTCGTGGCGGGAAAATTCCTCTCCATGATGCTCTACGGGTTAGCATTGATCTCCGTCCTGCTCCTCTTCCTTCTCTTTCTCTCCTGGCGCGTCCCACACCTGGACGCGGGGATTGCCTTGAGCGGGATCGCGGGGACTTACCTCCTGATTCTTACTTACGCGGCCATCGGGTTGTACCTCTCCTCTCTCACCTCCTACCAGATCGTCGCTGCCGTCGGGACGCTCGCCGTGCTTGCCTTGTTGAACCGCGTAGGGACGATGGGACAACATGTCGACTTCCTGCGCGACATCACCTACTGGCTTTCCCTCCGAGGGAGAGCCGAAGAGATGGTCGGCGGGCTGGTTCGCGGGGAAGATATTTATTACTTCATCCTCGTGATCGCGCTCTTTTGCACCCTCGCTGCGCTAAAGATCGCCTCGGGCAAACGGCGAGATCCCTCCGCGACGCGTCTCGTCGCCCGTCACATGGCGGTCATCGGGCTTTTTCTTGTCGCCGGATACATCACTTCCATCCCCCGCCTACTCTTTTTTATTGACGCCACGGCCACCGGGAGCAGTACCCTCGCACCGGCAAGCCAGGAGATCATTCAGGCGCTTCCAGACGAGTTAACAATCACCACCTACGTCAATCTCCTCGACGAGAATTTCCAGGAGGGAATGCCGGAAAACAGGAATCACGACAAGCGTCGCTTCAACCGCTATACGCGCTTTAAACCAGCGACACGCCTCCGGTACGTCTACTATTACGCCGATCCCATCCTACCGGGAGAGCCTCCCCCGACCGGGAACGCGCGGGAACGGGCACAAAAGCGTGCCGGTAACCTAGAGTTGGCCATCGAACGTTTCCTGTCACCGGAAGAGATCAGCCGGGAGATCGATCTCTCTACCGAAGGCTACCGCTTTACCCGCGTCATCGAGAGCCAGGGGAAAAGCGCCTTCCTTCGCCTCTACGCCGACGGGGAAAAGCACCCGCGCGAGCAACAAATCTCTACCGCCTTCAAGCGCCTCGTCACGCCGCCCGCCCGCGCCTATTTCCTCTCCGGGCACGGGGAACGGGACTCCCGAAAGCTAGGAGATGGAGACTACTACACCTTCGTCAACAGCCGCTCATTCCGATATTCACTCGTGAACAGTGGCTTTGATGTCATCGACATCCTCCCCGGGGAGAGCCTGCCGGAGCCCGGAGGGATTCTCGTCATCGCCTCGCCACGCCTCCCGCTACCCGCAGACGAGCTCCAGGCCATCGCGCGTTACCTCGACAACGGGGGAGACATGCTCCTCGTCGCGGACCCCGACACGCGCAACCATGTCTCGCCGATCGTCAGCAACCTGGGGGTAACCCTGTTGCCGGGAACGCTCGTCTCGCCGTCGGGAGTATTCGATGACAATGTTGTCCCATGCCGACCAACAGCGGGGGCCGCACGGCTCAATTCTACTTTCCGCGCCATTGCCGACCAGCAACAGGAGATCGTCATGCAAGGAGCGCTCGCGATAATCCATGACACGCTCGATAACAAGGGATACCGCGCTACGCCGCTCTTGCAGACGCGCGACACCGGCTGCTGGAACGATCTCGACGCGTGCCCACCTCCCGGACGCGGGGCTATCCTCGACTCCCTTGCCGGTGAACGAGAAGGAATCTACACCACCGCAATCGCTCTCGCCCGGTCGATCGACGATAACCGGGAACAACGAATCATCATCGCGGGGGACGCCGACTGCATCAGCAACGCCGGGCTACAGGCACAACGCCCCGGCATCCGGTCCGTCAACTTCTCGCTGATCACCGCAGCTTTCCGCTGGCTCACCCGCGACGAATTCCCCCTAATCATCTCCCGTCCGCAACCGTCAGACACCCTCCTGCAACTCACCCGTGAGGAGATGCCGTGCGTGAAAACACTCTTCTCGATCATCATTCCGGCTATCATCGCCATCGCCGGGGCCTGCTGCCTCTTCCGGAGAAAAAAAAGATAAACACCAACAACGATGAGACAAACCCTAAAAATCGCCGCCAACGAGCTACGCACCCTCTTCTTCTCCCCCATCGCCTGGATACTTCTCGTCGTATTCCTCTTCCAGCTCTCCGCCACCTACATTGATCTTCTCCGCAGCCTCCTCCGCAACCAGGCAATCAACGGCCCGGCTGACGCCAGTCTCACCGGTGCGCTCCTCACAGGGATGTTTGGCCTCTACACCGCCATACAGCAGGAATTATACCTCTACTTGCCGCTACTCACAATGGGACTGCTCAGCCGTGAGAAAAGCGCCGGCACGATCAAGCTACTCTACTCCTCACCGGTCACGTCAACACGCATCGTGGCGGGCAAATACCTCGCGATGTTATTCTTCGGGCTTGTCATGTCGCTTCTACTGGCCATTCCCGTTGCCTTCAGCGCCACCATCATTCCCGCATTCGATATACCCCTTGCCCTCTCCGGCCTGCTGGGCATATACCTCCTCGTCGCCGCCTACGCCGCAATAGGACTATACATGTCATCCCTCACCGCCTACCAGGTCGTCGCTGCCACGGCCACCCTCGCCGCACTCGCCTTCTTCAATTTCGTCGGGAACATCTGGCAAGGAATACCCGTCATGCGCGACATCACCTACTGGTTGTCCATCAAGGGCCGCACCGCCGTCCTTGTCGACGGGCTCATCTGCAGTGAAGAGATCACCTACTTCTTGTTCGTCATCATCCTCTTTCTCGCCCTTGCCGTCATGAAGATAGAATCGCGCCGCTCACGTCGTTCGCTCCTCGTAAACACCGGGAGACGACTTGCCCTCGTCGCCGCTATAATCCTCGCCGGGTACATCACATCACGCCCGCGTCTCCTGCTTTACAGCGACCTCACCGCCGGGAAGACAAATACCCTCTCACCGGAAAGCCAGAAAATCATGAACAGCATCAACGGGCAAATCACCATCACCGCCATCACGAATATTCTCGGCGAAAACCTATCCACCGGACTGCCCGCATCGATCAACAGAAACCTGCGCCTATTCAAACCATACATTCGCTTTAAACCGGACACGCGGACACGCTATCTCTATTATTACCATCGACAACAACCCATCACCTCTCCCCGTCTCGCCGGGATGACAGACAAGGAAATCGTTGACCTGCTCCTACAGAACGCGGGGGCACGCGTCGGGAAGGTCCTCGAGCCGCGAGAACTTCTGGAAAACGGGGAAGTCGATCCCGGGGAGCTCGCCACAGAGGAGTACCGCTTCTACTGGCGAATCTCCGGAGACAACGGAAATCACGCCTCCATCAGGCTCTTCCAGGACATGATGCACTACCCCTCGGAAGCTGAAATCTCGGCAGCTATCAAACGCGTCGCCAGCGCCCCCGCACGCGCCCGCTTTACCACCGGACACGGCGAACGCAACCCCGATAGCCCCGGTGACAGGGATTACTACATCTTCGCGAAACGTCCCAACTTTCGACATTCGCTCGCCAATCAAGGGTTCGAAACCTCCACCATTGACCCCGGGAATCCACTGGAAATGCTCTCGCCGGGTAAGGAACTACTCGTCATCGCCGCCCCCGTCCTCCCCTTTTCCCCCACCGCCCTCGACTGCATCCGGCGGTTCATCGAGGAGGGTGGTAACATGCTCGTCCTCGGCGAACCGGGCAGCGCCAATGTCCTGAACCCGCTACTCGGCACGCTCGGCACGCGGCTCGAGGGCGAGACCCTCCTGCAAACCAACGAGACGTTCGACGCCAACCTCCTCGCGTGCCGGCTAACGAGCGAGGGCAAGGAATTATTCGGAATGGAAAAAACGCGGCAAGAACGGGAACGCATCGTCATGCCCGGCGCCACCAGTATCATCACCAGCGAGCACGGCCCTTTACGGTGCACCCCACTACTCCTCGCCCCGGACCTACCGGGAGATACCCTCGCCGTGCCGGCAACGCCACCCCGTGCAACCGCCATCGCCTTGTCGCGACTCTCCGCATCGGGTGAACAACGCGTGATCGTCACCGGCGACGCCGATTGTTTCTCTAATCTTGAACTTGGAATGGTGCGCGAGGGCATTCACTCGGGCAACTTCTCGTTTCTCGCGGAGACATTCCGCTGGCTATCCGGCGGCGAGTACCCCGTGGACACGCACCGCCTCTCTCCCCGCGACGTCCGCGTCACGTTGACACTCGCGTCCTTGGCCTGGTTACGTCCCCTCTTCTCGTGGTGTCTTCCCCTCCTCCTCCTCTCCTGCTTCCTCGTCATCCGCTCGCGCCGTCGCGACAGGTAGCCTCTCCCTCGCGCGTTGGCGAACGCTTCATCTCGCGTCCCATCAACTAATTATCACGGTCGTCGATGCGCTCCACGGCCCGCGCTCCAAGCGGGGATTAACCCACGCGACCATCAGCGTGAGGCGCTTCTTCACGTCGCGGGCCCCGAACGGCAGCTGCACGTGGAGCAGTGAAGAATAGAGCTCGTGCCACGCGACCTCGCCTTCTATCTTGTAGCGAATGATGATAGAATAACCTTCGTTCTCGCGGACGCGTATAGAGCGATCGAGGGGTTCCGCACTCGTGTAAATGTCCACCACCTGTTGTTTCCCGCACACTGCCGCCAGCATCGGCGACTTTGATGGTCTCGGGAGCGTCCGAGGGCGCACCCTCTCGCGGGAGCGAAACCCCATATCCACGAGCCGCTCGTTACTGATCCGGGGATTCGCGAACAATACTGGAATGGACTTGCGCAGGAACATCCTCAGTTTCTCGAACGCCTCGTTTTTCGCGACCACGGTCTCGTGGTTTCTTGTCTTCCACGGCAGGTTCGTCTCGTACGCCTCGACGGCCTCCCCGACCAGCGTTGACAATATTTTCAACCACTTCTCGTCTAATTCCCAGACATTCGCGTTTTCGATACACGTGGCATAAAAGCCTTTCACCCACTCGATCCAGGTAGAATTTTTCGTTGTAAGATACCCCATTACTTTAAAGTTTTAAATGATTCAACATAACGTTTCTTCTTCTTCTCTTGATAGTTTCACGAGTTCATATTATCCTTCTTCTTTCCCTCGTAACAGTCCCGCAAGTTAACACGAAAAACTGCAAAACAAAACCCGCGCGGTGACAAAGAGAGTAAGGAGCGCGTGAAGTCTCTTCGCAACCAAGCTCCTGTCTTGTCATTATCACGCCCGGCACGAGGCCGTTAGACAAGCCCTTCGAGCCACCGGGAGGGCATTTTATGCCCGTGAAATAGCCTACCGAGCCACCGGAAAGTCTGTACATACCCTTGAAATAGCCTTCCGATTTGCCGAGATGCTTTTTCAAATTTGTTGGCAAGCCTTCCAGAATTTGGGAAAGTTGATCAAAAATTGTCGGTAAGCTTTCCGGAATACAGGATCGTTAGTCGAGATTTGTCGTCTAACGCTAACCTCCCGATCTATCGGAAGGCTTTATCGGGGGCTGGAACATGCCGTCGAGTATCACTCGAAACCTTGCCAACGGGCCGGGAGATGCCGTCGAGTGCTCCCAGGAGGATTCCTGACAAATTCCAGGAAGGTGTCCGGGGGGCCGGAAAGAG
>JAITJA010000023.1 GCA_031279175.1 Odoribacteraceae bacterium | reverse complement strand
CGGGGATACCTTCCCGCGGGGGCGCGGCGGCCCGTCCCCATTGGGGACGGCCTCCCGCGAGCGTTCGCGATCGCCGGGAGATTAATAAATTTTTCAGTTAAAGATTTCCTAAACGGGACGCGGGGCGCGGGACTTCCCCGCGATTTCGCGCGCGTCGGGAAATGAAACGCGAGGGGGCGCGGCGGCGGCGCGAAAGATGAAAATCGACACGCGGGGAAGGCTCGCGACGACGCGAACGGCGGGAATAGACACGCGGGGAGCGCGCGCGGGCCGTCGAATGGCGCGTACCGGCACGCGGGAGGGGTGCGCGCGCGTGCAGTGTCACTTCGCGCGTTGAAAAATGGCCGTCGCGGGCTCGCGAAGGTCTCCCGCGGCCCGCGAGAAGCTTTCGCGAGCTCGCGAGGCTCTCTCGCGAGTTGCAGGAAGCTTTCGCGAGCTCGCGAAGGCTTCTCGCGAGTTGCAGGAGGCTTTCGCGAGCTCGCGAAGGCTTCTCGCGTGTCGCGGGGCGTGTTCGCGAGTTCGCGAAGGTCTCTCGCGTGGCGCGGCGCGTGTTCGCGAAAATTCACTGTCTCGTCGCGAGTAAAAAACCCCTCGTCGCGTGGCCGCGCCGCCACGATTCCGTGAACTTTCCGCGGGCGCGACGCGTAAACCGGAAGGTTCCTGCCGGCAAGAACGGGTCGCCGGTACGCGAAAAAATGCAAACGATGTTAAAGCGGGAAGTGTCCCCCGTCCTTACCCGCGCTGGCGTCGCGCTGCCGGGAGCGCGAGAGCGACAAAGGAAAGAAATAGCAGGATCAAGAGCCCGGAACAGGCGGTGGAGATCCTCGCCCCCACGCGGTTCGAGAGGGGATCATAACGAAAGACAATCACGTGATCGCCCGCCGGGACGACCATCCCGCGCAGGATGTAATTCGCCCGGAAATGGTCGGACGGCTGCCCGTCGATGGTCACCTGCCACCCCCCGGGGTAGTAGATCTCGCTGAAGAGAGCGAGCTGGTCGGTGGAGGAGGAGGTGATGTATTCCAACCTGTTCGGCGCGTATTTCGTCAGCCGGATGGAGGCGTCCTCGTCGAGCGGGAATGAACGCTCCTGCAATCGCGGGGCGAATTGCTCGTGGATGATGGCCGTCCGCGCGGGATCGACGCGTTGCAGTCCCTCGATCTCCTCGATGGCGCTCGCGACGAACTCGCGTTCCCCGACGAACCACGCGTTGCCGAACGCGGAGCGGTTTTCCAGCGGCGCGGCGTTGGGATCGAGGATAATGTATTTCGTGTTGAGCATGTTCAAGACCTTCTGTCGGGAGAGGCTTTCCTCGATATTCTCGAGCGCGGGCCCTGCCTCCAGGTCTTTATAGAAAGCGCGTATCTCCGGGGTGATGAAGCGATCGATCATGTCCTGGTATCGCTGGAGCTTGGCGGCGCTATACCCGCCGATGGTCTTGTGGTGATAGCTGGCGTGGGCGTCGTTAAAGGGGTCCGTGGTCAGGTCGAGGACGCGGAAATCGAGCGTCTTGTCCTGTAGGATAATCTTGTCGACGGGCCTTGGCAGGAACTGGTTATTGAACTCCCGGTTGCTGGTGAAGTGGGTTTCGTTGAGGTATCGCTTGTCGATCGTCCACGCGTCGACGACGACCAGCGCGGCGATGCCTACCGTGGCGGTCACCTGCTTGAGTTTCCCGGCGATCATCGCCCAGATGACCCCGCCGGCCAGGAGGATGTAGGCCAGCGAACGAAACGCGTCGGCGCGTAACAACGACTGCCGGTCGGCCCGGAGCGCGTCGCGCAGGCTGGCGGGGAGCCGCTCCTCCCCCGCGGCAAGGGCGTCGCCGGCCAGCGCCGGGAATAACGCGAAGAGGAGACAAACGCCGGCGGAAATCCCCGCGGCGCGTTTCAAGGCCGCGAGGGCGGCGCGGCGCTCGACCTTCCGCTTGAAGATGGCGTCAAGGGCGAGGAATCCCAGTAACGGGATCGCGACCTGGAGAATGACGAGGATCATGGAGGGGACGCGGAACTTGTTGTAGAGGGGGACGTGGTCGTGGAAGATGTCGGAGAGGAACATGAAATGGCGTCCCCACCCGAGCGCGAGGGCAAGGAGGGCAACCGCGACAATTGCCCGTTTCAGCGGGCCGCGCACGACGAGTATCCCGAGCAGGAAGAGAAACACGGCGATCGCGCCCATGTACATGGGGCCTGCCGTGAAGCTTTGCGGTCCCCAGTAGACGCGTAGCTGCTGGTAGATGGCGTTGGCGTTGGGATCGTTCGAGCGGGAGAGGACCTTATAGGTCTCCGTGTCCCGGTCGAAGGGCGCGGAGGCCCCTCCCCTGAAGTTGGGGATAAGGAGATTGAGGGATTCCTCGATGCCATAGCTCCACGCGGTGGCGTATTGTTTATCCAGGCCGTTGCTTTTTTGTTCCAGCTCGGAGCCGCCGCGCATGGTTTGCTTCCCGTATTCCCATGTAGGCCACAGGTGGTTGACGTTCGCCCCCGCGGCGAGTCCCGTCATCGCGACGAGTAGCGCCGCGGTCTTGAGAAAGGCGCGGAGTTGCTTTTCCTTCCATGCCCTGGCCAGCTCCGCCGCCCCGGTGGCGATGACGATAAAGGCGAGGTAATACGTGATTTGCGGGTGATTGGCGAGGATCTCGAAGGTAAGGGCAATACCGAAGAGGCCCGCGCCGATCCACCGGTTGCCCCGGAAGGCATGTACCATGGCCGCGAGCACCGCCGGCATGAGGGCGATCGCGACCATCTTCGAGTTGTGCCCGACCATGAGGATCTGGAAATTATACGCGCAGAATCCAAAGGCAAGGGCGCCGGCAATGGCGATCTTGAAATCGACGCGGAAGGCCAGTAATAACAGGAAGAAACCGGTAAAAGCCAGGATCAGGTAACTGGCCGGTCGCGGCCCGAGGAACAGGCGCCGGTAGAGCGGCTCGAGGAGATTGCCCTTGTATCGCGTGCTGATCATGGTGGAGGGCATGCCGCCGAACATGGCGTTGGTCCAGAGGGATTCCTCCCCGGTATCCCGCTGGTACTGGAGGAGCTCGTTGGAGGCCGCGCGCCAGGAGGAGATGTCGGACTGGCGGACGATCTTGCCCTCGAAGAGGGAGGGGAAGTAGGCGTAAGCCACGATAACGAAGAGGATGACGCCCGCGAGGAGGGGGTATAGTGTTTTCAACTCGATCTTTTTCATGTGATTTCTTGTTTAAAGTGCCATCTGCCCGGCAAAAGTAAAAAAATAAATCTATTTTTGATCCGGATAAGAGTCTATGGGAATAATCATTCGTCAAAGTATCAAGGGGACGCTGGTGAATTACGCCGGCGCGTTTATCGGGTTCCTCACCACGATGATCGTCGCCACGCGCTGGCTCACGGGGGAAGAGATCGGGCTGACGCGCGTGTTGTTCGAGGCGGCGACGCTGATCTCTTACTTCGCGCAACTGGGGATCACCTCCTCCGCCGTCCGTTTCTTCCCGCGGTTCAAGCACCGGGAAGCGCGCCACGGCGGTTTTTTTACCTACTTGATGCTGGTACCCGCGTGCGGGACGCTGGTGGTGATCCCGCTTTACATGCTGCTCGAGGGGGTGGTTGTCGATTACTTCCGCGATCGCTCGTCGCTTTTCGTCGATTACATTGACTGGGTGATCCCGCTGGCGCTTTTCCTGGTATACGCCGGGGTATTCGAGATTTACGCGAACTTGCTCATGCGCATTGTCATTCCGCGCTTCATACGCGAGGTGGTGACGCGCGTGCTGATTGTCGCCGTCTACCTTCTTTACGGTTTCCGCGCGATCGACTTGACGGGGTTCGTCGCCGGCTACGTCCTCGCGTATGGCGTGACGCTGCTGCTGCACTACTGGTATGTCGCGCGAATTACCCCCCGCGCGGCGCGACGAGAACGACCGGCAGCACCGCGGGCCACGCGGGTGGAGTTCATGAAATATACCTCCGCGCTCATGATCGGGGTGCTGGGGAATGCCATTGCCGCGCGCGTCGATCTCTTCATGGTCAGCGGGATGCTCGGCCTCGCGAGCGGCGGTATTTACACGATCGCCTTTTTCATGGCGGCGATCATCGAGCTGCCCTCGCGCTCGATCACGGCCATCTCGACGCCTGTCGCCGCGGACGCCCTGCAAACGGGGGATCTCCCGCGGGCCAACCTGTTGTACAAGAAAGTGGCGTTGCACCAGCTCGTCGCCGGGGGATTTATTTTCCTGCTGCTGTGGGCGAACATCGATAACGCGTACGACGTGATCCCGAACGGCGACAGCTTCCGCGAGGGGAAGTGGGTCGTGTTTTACATCGGTCTCTCGCGGTTGATCGTGCTCCTGCTGGGCTTCGGCTACCCGCTGCTGAGTTTCTCGCGGTACTATCAATGGGTATTATACCTCGCGCCTTTCGTCTCCGTCGCGACGATGGGCGCGAATTACTTGCTGATCCCCCGCCTCGGGATCACCGGGTCGGCGATCGCGACGTTGCTTGCCGTGGTGATCACGTACGCGGTGCAGCAGTGGTTGGTGTTCAAGAAACTGAAAGGGAATCCTTACTCGACGGGGATCGCGAAGGCGATGGCCTTGCTCGCCGCGCTGTTCGGGCTGAACGCGCTCCTGCCAGCCGCCGGGAATCCCTGGGTGGACGGGGCTTGCCGGACGGGTATCTTGTGCGCGACGGGCGCTACCGCCCTTTATTTCCTCCACCTCTCCGACGAGCTCGACCTGCTGGCGCGCCGCCTCCTGTCCCGTTTCACGAAAAAAAGAAAATCATGAAGAAATTAAAAGTCGCGTACTTCCTCGGCCGGCTGCACCGGGGAGGGATGGAGACGCTGCTCCTCGATCTCTTGCAACAGGCAGGGACGGCGTCACACGAGATGATGGTGATCTACCGCGAGGAGGGCAACATGTCGCCGCTTTTCAAGGCCACCGGCGCGAGGATGTTCCGCCTCGCGGCGAGAAAGGGGCTTGACATTCGTTTCCTGTGGCGACTGCGGCGGCTACTTCGCGCGGAGGGCGTTGACGTCGTGCACGCCCAGCATCCCCTCGAGGCCGCGTACGCCTGGCTCGCGTGTCTTGGCGCCGGGGTGAAGGTGGTGGAGACGCTGCACGGGTACGATTTCGGGCTGACGGGAAAGGGGACGCGGATCATGAAGTGGATGCTGAAACGGGCGCACCTGAACGTGTTCGTGAGCGAGACGCAACGAGCGTATTACATGAAAAAGTACCGCCTGCCAGACGACGGGCGGCAGGTCGTGGTCTATAACGGGATCCATTTCGCCAAAATAGAACGACGCGACGACCGGGAGAGCGCTCCAGCGTCGCCCGGCTGCTGGTCGCTCGGGATGGTCGGGAGTTTCGGGGCGGTGCGCGACCAGATGACTGTTTGCCGTTTCCTCTCGCGGTTGAAATCTTCCGGGATCTCCTTTCGTTTTCTTTTCGCGGGGAACGACGACACGCCTTCCGGCGAGGCCTGCGCGCGATACTGCCGGGAGAACGGTCTCGAGCGGGAGGTACGCTTCCTCGGCACGCGAGACGACGTCCCCGCGTTGCTTGCCGGGCTGGACGCGTTCGTGTATGCCTCGCGACACGATACTTTCGGCATTGCCGTCATCGAGGCGATCGCCGCCGCCATCCCCGTCTTCGTCAACGACTGGGAGGTGATGCGCGAGGTGACCGGCAACGGCGCGCTCGCCGTGCTCTACAAGACGGGGGACGCGGAGGATCTCTACCGCCATTTTCTTGATTTCACGACCCGACCGGGTTTCTACCGGGAACAAGCAAGAAAGGCCGCCGCGCGCGTGACGAATCTTTATAGCGTCGAACAACATCTCTCCGCGTTGTCCAGCCATTATTCCCGGATCTGTAACCGGTAGAAAGACGCGCTCGCTGATGACGCTCGCGATGCCCTCCGCGAGCTTCGCGGTGCCCTCCGCGAGCTTCGCGATGCCCTCCGCGAGCTTCGCGGAAGCACCAATCACCGTGAAACACCCACCAATCACCGTGAAACATGCACCAATCACCGTGAAACACCCGCCAATCACCGTGAAACATGCACCAATCACCGTGAAACACCCGCCAATCACCGTGAAACAC
>JAITJA010000162.1 GCA_031279175.1 Odoribacteraceae bacterium | reverse complement strand
CTTTTCGTCCTCCGGGATTCCCGCGTTATCGTTGCTGTCAGGCTTCGCGGGCGCGTTTATCTCCGGCGTGATTGCTTGCCGGTGGATGATCCGGCTGGTAAAGCGCGGTCGCTTGATCTGGTTTGTCGCGTACTGCGCGCTGGTAGGCGCGTTATCAATCGTGCTGGGATGACGGGCGCCATTCGTTTCCGGTCTGGCGAGGACTTTCGCGAAGGCGCGGTGTTCGCCGTTGACAAGCCCCTGGGGTGGACGTCGTTCGACGTGGTCAACAAGACGCGGATCTCGTTGCGCGCCGCGTACGGCAAGATCAAGGTTGGTCACGCCGGCACGCTGGACCCGCTCGCGACAGGCGTCGTGGTGATCTGTACCGGCAAGGAGACGCGCGAGATCGAGCGCTACATGGGACAGGAGAAAGAGTACCTGGCGCGGGTAACGTTCGGGCACACGACGCCATCGTATGACCTGGAGAGCGCGTTCGACGGCGAGTACGACTACTCGCGCGTCGACCGAGAACTGCTGGAGTCTGTGGCGCGACGTTTCACGGGAGAGATCGAGCAATACCCGCCAGCCTTCTCGGCAGTGAGAATAAACGGCGTCCGGGCTTACGAGATGGCTCGGGCGGGAGACAAGGTGGAGATGAAGAGCCGTCGCGTGGAGATCAAAGAGCTGGAGATCGCGGGGGTGGACATGCCCGATGTGGTGTTGCGGGTAACGTGCGGTAAAGGCACGTACATTCGCTCGCTGGCGCACGACCTTGGCCGGGAGTGCGGTAGTGGTTCTTACCTCTCGTCGCTGCGACGGACGCGCGTCGGGGAGTTCCGCGTGGAGGAGGCTTTTCTCGTTGAAGAGCTCGTCCAGCAGCTGGAGAGTATAACAGAATTAAATCAACACATAAAATAAAAAGAGATGAAGTTATCAAAGTTCAAGTATAAGTTGCCTATCGACTTGATCGCGTCGCACCCGGCTCCACACCGGGACGAGAGCAGGCTCATGGTGCTGAACCGGAAGGACGGCTCTATCGATCACAAGATATTCAAGGATATCATCAACTACTTTGACGAGAAAGACGTGTTCGTCTTCAACGACACGAAGGTGTTCCCCGCGCGCCTCTACGGGAACAAGGAGAAGACCGGCGCCGAGATCGAGGTGTTCCTCCTGCGCGAGCTAAACCGGGAGATGCGGATATGGGACGTGCTCGTGGACCCGGCGCGGAAGATCCGTATCGGTAATAAACTCTACTTCGGCGCGGACGATAACGTGGTGGCAGAGGTGATCGATAACACGACCTCGCGCGGGCGCACGCTGCGCTTCCTCTACGACGGGAAGTACGTGGACTTCAAGAAGGAGCTGTTCGCGCTGGGCGAGCCGCCACTGCCGCGCACCATCATCAAGCGAAAGGTGGAACCAATAGACACGGAACGTTACCAGACGATCTTCGCCCGGAACGAGGGGGCCGTGGCCGCGCCAACAGCTGGATTGCACTTCAGCCGGGAACTGATGAAGCGAATGGAGATAAAAGGAATAGAGAGCGCGTTCGTCACGTTGCACGTGGGGCTGGGGAACTTCCGGGAAGTAGACGTGGAGGACCTGACAAAACACAAGATGGACTCGGAACAGATCATCATCCCACCGGAGGCGGTCAGGAAAGTGAATCTCGCCAAGGACGACAAGCGCAGGATCTGCGCCGTGGGCACGACGGTCGTGCGCACGCTGGAAAGCTGCGTCACCACGCGCGGCCACCTGTCCGAGTTCGACGGGTGGACCAACAAGTTCATCTTCCCCCCGTACGAGTTCCACGTGCCCGACGCGATGGTCTCTAACTTCCACCTGCCGGTATCGACGCTGATGATGGTAGTGGCCGCCTTCGGGGGATACGATCACGTGATGAACGCGTATAACACGGCCGTGAAAGAGAAGTATCGCTTCGGGACGTACGGCGACGCCTTATTAGTCATCTAACCGCAATCCCGGATACTTGGACGTACAAGACCTGATAGCACTGTTCCGGAAACATCCCGCGGCAAGACGAATCGTCGAGCGATTGAACGGGAGCGGGGAGGTAAAGTTAAAGATCGAGGGAGGAGTAGGCTCCTCTCTCGCTTTTCTATCTACCGCGGTCATGGAAGAGACGCGAGAGGTACACGTGTTCGTGCTGGACGACAAGGAAGAGGCGGCATACTTCTACAACGACCTCGTCGCCTTGTCGGGCGAGGAAGAGACGCGCTTCCTGCCGGCATCCTACCGGCGCGCCGGTAACCTCGAGGAAAAAGATAACGACGCGGTGCTGGCACGGACAGAAGCGCTGAACGCCCTGACCCACCACCAGGTAAAGCGAGTGGTCACCTACCCGGAAGCGTTCATCGAGCGGGTAGTCACGGCCGAGGCGCTCGCCGACCTCTCCATGCCGGTGGCGGTCGGGGACGCGCTCTCGATCTCGTTCCTGGAAGAATTCCTGTCGGAACACCACTTCGAACGCGCCGACTTCGTGTGCGGCCCGGGACAATTCGCGATCCGCGGGGGGATCGTCGACATCTACTCCTTCGCGGAAGAACGCCCCGCGCGCGTCGAGTTCTTCGGCAACAAGGTCGAGAGTATCCGCTATTTCAACGTGGAAACGCAGTTGTCCGAGCAACGGACGCGACGCGTCATCCTGCTGCCCGACGTGAACGAGATCCCTGTCCTCTCCCACGGCGACCTGGCCGGGTTGACGGGACCGCGGGCAATCTGGTGGATCAAGAATACCTTGCACGTGCACGACCGCGCGACCGCGCTGGTGCAGCAGGACGAGAACGACGCGTGGATCTCTCCCGCCCGTCTCCTCGCCGACGTCGAACGGGCGCGCGTCGTGGAATGGGGCAGCGAAACGCTCTTCCGGGGAGAGATCATACGGGTGGAGACAACGCCACAACCAACAATTAACAAGCGTTTCGACCTGCTGGCAAATCACCTGACGGAGGCGCGGGAGAAAGGCCACGAGATTTATATCTGCTCGAACAACGAGATGCAGTTGCAACGCCTGAAAGATATTTTCTCGGACAAGGGGCTGGACGTCCCCTTCCTGCCGGTGAACGGGACGATGCACGAGGGCTTCCGCGACGCGAGCATCCGGGCGTGCATCTACACGGAGCACCAGGTGTTCGACCGCTATCACAAGTTCCGCCTCAAGACAACCCGCGTGCGCGAGGAACGGGAGTCCATCACGGTAAGCGAGCTGCAAAACCTACACCCGGGGGATTACGTCGTGCACGTCGACCACGGGATCGGGCAGTTCGGCGGCCTCGTGCGTCTCGACAACAACGGGAACGTGCAGGAGGTTATCCGCCTCGTCTATAAAAATAACTCGGAACTATACGTCAACCTCCACGCCCTGCACAAGGTGTCGAAGTATCGCGGGAAAGACGGCACGCCGCCAGCGGTCAACAAGCTGGGAGGCGACGCCTGGAATCGCCTGAAACAACGGGCAAAGTCGCGCGTCAAGGAGATCGCCCGCGAGCTGATCGCCCTCTATGCCCGCCGCCGACAGGAGGTTGCCTTCGCCTTCTCCAAGGATTCTTACCTACAGGAGGAGATGGAGGCCTCCTTCATGTACGAGGAGACGCCCGACCAGAAGAAAGCCATCGAGGCCGTGAAGGGCGACATGGAAGAACCGCGCGTGATGGACCGGCTGGTGTGCGGCGACGTGGGGTTCGGCAAAACAGAGGTCGCCATCCGCGCGGCGTTCAAGGCCGCGACCGACGGGAAGCAGGTGGCCGTCCTCGTGCCCACGACCGTCCTGGCGTACCAGCACTATCATACTTTCTCGCAACGGTTAGAGGGAATGCCCTGTCGCGTGGAGTATATCAGCAGGATGCGCGGCAGCATGGAAAATAAACGCGTCATCAAGGAGCTGGCCGGGGGAAAGGTGGATATTATCATCGGCACGCACCGCCTGACCGGGAACGACGTGCAGTTTAAAGACCTCGGGCTGCTCGTCATCGACGAGGAACAAAAGTTCGGCGTGGCCGTGAAAGAGAAACTAAAGCGCTTGAAGCTTAACGTGGATACCATCACGATGACCGCGACGCCTATCCCCCGCACGCTGCAATTCTCGCTGATGGGCGCGCGCGACATGTCTATCATCCGGACCCCGCCCCCCAACCGTTATCCCATTGTCACGGGGCTTTATCGCTTTGACGAGGAGGTGATCCGGGAAGCCATCACCTACGAGACAAGCCGCGGCGGACAGGTGTTCTTTATCCACGACCGCGTCGACACGATCCAGGAGATACAACGCCTGCTACACCGGTTAGCGCCAACAATCAAAAGCCGCGTGGCGCACGGGCAAATGCCGGGGAACGAGCTGGAACGCGTGATGCACGACTTTATCCGGGGCGACTACGACCTCCTGATCGCCACGACCATCATCGAGTCCGGACTGGATATCCCGAACGCGAACACGATCATCATTAACCAGGCCCAGAATTACGGACTGAGCGACTTGCACCAGCTGCGCGGGCGAGTGGGACGCTCCAACCGGAAGGCCTTCTGTTACCTGCTCACGCCCCCGCTGGAGCGTCTCAACGAGGACGCCCGCCGTCGCCTGAAGGCCATCGAGGATTTCAGCGGCCTGGGCAGCGGATTTAACATCGCCATGCAGGATCTCGACATCCGCGGCGCCGGGAATATCCTCGGCGGGGAACAGTCGGGATTTATCGCCGAGATCGGCTACGAGACCTACCGGCGGGTGCTCGACGAGGCGCTACTGGAGCTGAAGGAGGAGGAGTTCCCCTGGATGGAGCGGGCGGGAAACGAGAAGACGCGCGGCGAATCTTTCGTCGCGGATTGCGTGGTCGAGACCGACTTCGAGATTCTTATCCCGGAGAGTTACGTGGAGAGTGTCAGCGAGCGCGTGCGCCTCTACCGCGAGCTGGACAATCTTGCCGGTGACGAGGCACTACTCCGCTTCGAGAGCGGCTTGCAGGATCGTTTCGGCGACATCCCGTTGCCGGTGAAACGGCTGGTGGAGATCGCGCGGACGCGGGAGCGTTGCCAGGAGATGGGCGTCGAACGGCTGGTCGCGAAGAACGGGAAGATGGTGCTGTATCTCGTGAGCGACCAACATTCTCCTTTCTACGCCTCGTCACTTTTCAAGTCCATGTTGCAATTTATCCAGCGACAAGAGGTACATTGCAGCGCCAGCGAACGCAACGACAAGTTGACCCTCTCCTTCTCCGGGGTCGACGACATGGAGCGCGTCGCGAGCATCATTCGAAAAATGCACGAAAACATCACGAGACATGAACCTCATCATTGACATCGGAAACACGCGAGCGAAATTCGCCATCTTCGACGGCGACAACCTGATCGAGCGGGGCGACGGCCTCAACAGGTGGAACGCGCGCGCGACGGCTGCCCGCGAACGCGGCGAAGACGTGGATGTTCTCCTGGCCGCTACCGGCGAGGTGCCGGCTACCACGCGGGAACACCTGCAACGCGTTGCCACCTCCTTTCGCGAGGCAACAACGGCCCTGCCGCTCCCCCTGCGGATCGACTACGAGACGCCCGCGACGCTGGGCATCGACCGCGTGGCGAGTTGCGTGGCAGGCGCGGCGTTGTATCCCGCGCGCGATCTACTCGTCGTGGACGCGGGCACGGCCATCACGTTTAATTACGCGAGCGCCGAAGGGGTCTTCCTCGGGGGAGCCATCTCGCCGGGCGCGCGGGCGCGCTACCGGGCACTGCACCAGTTCACGGCGCGCCTACCGCTGGTGGAGGGACTCGGGCGAGGCGAGACGATCGGCAAGAACACGCGCGACGCGATCCGCGAGGGCGTGACGCGCGGCGTGCTCGCGGAGATCCGGGAACGGGCCGCCGATTTCTTGCGCGAGCACCCGGGCGGCGCGCTCCTGCTCGCGGGCGGAGATAGCATGACGTTAAGCAAATTGCTCCCGGCGTGCTTCCGGCTGGAACGACACCTCGTGATGACGGGACTGAACAAGATTCTGGAATATCAAAAGAAGAATACATGAACACGCGATTTATCCCACGCGCCGCGGCCGTGCTGCTCCTCGTCGCGACGGCCATCATCTCCTGCAAGACGGACATGAGCGAGGTCAACAAGATCATTCACCGGGAGAACATGCCCGCCATGTCCGGGGAGAACATGGAAATGTGGTACACCGACTCGGCAAGGCTCAAGTATCACGTCACCACGCCCCGCTACGACAAGTACGACGACGAGCAGCGGAACTACGAGGAGTTCCCCCGCGGCCTGCATGTCATCTCGTACGACTCGACCGGGCTGGTCGAGGGGACGCTCGACGCGCGATACGCCCGGAGAATGGAAAATCAAAACCTGTGGGAGATCCGCGACCATGTCGAGGTGACGAACGCCGAGGGGAAAAAACTCGAGACGGAACTGCTTTTCTGGGACATGGACAAGGAGTGGATATATACCGCGCAGCACGTGCGCCTGACCTCCGGCGATCAGGTCATCGAGGGAAAAGACGGCTTCGAGTCCGACCAGCAACTAAACAATCCCCTCTTCAAGAAGGTTACCGGACGACTGGAACTGGAAAATCAACCCTGAAACGCCGCGCCCCCCGGCGCGCCACCCTCCCCGTTGATCACCTTACCGCTTCAAGAAAGAGAAGCGTCGCGTATAGCGCGCCGGATCGCCTCGAAAGAGCGATCTACCGGCGTCAAGCGCGTGAAAACCTTCCCGACGTCAGGAAGATAATGCGCGTCGGAAGAGCGGACAACGGGATAACGGTGCAAAAGCGGGTTAGCCGCGATAAAAAGAGCGGGATTCGCGCGAGCACTCAATTCTATGGCGTCACAAACCAGCGCCGGGGGAATAAAACCGAGTTGCGAGAGAATACTATCCCTTGACTTGTCGACGTGCGCCGGGATAAAGATCCCCTCGAGGAGGTGCACCAGGCGTTCCACCTCGTCTATCCCGGCGTCGAGAGCGGAAACGAGCAAGCGGGGCTCCTCCTCCAGCACCCGCTCGTCGGCGTCGACAACCACCTGGTAGCCGAACCGCGCGGGATCATTCGGGATCGCCGGCAACCGTTCATCGAGAAAACGCTGGAAAGTAGCGACGGCCGTCTCGCCGGGAAAGAAAGCGAGGCAATGCACCTCCTCGCGGGTCGTCACCTCGACGCCTTGCAGCAACATCATCCCCGCCTCGCCAGCGACTTGCCGCATGACCGGCAACTGTTTCATGGAATTATGATCCGTGATCCCGAGCGCGTCGATCCCCCTCTCTCTTGCCGCGGCGACGATTGCCCTCGGGCTCATGTCGAGATCCGCGCAGGGAGAAAGCACGGTATGCACGTGCAGGTCGGCCTTCACGGCTTCTTGTCGCGCGCGTTCAGCAGACCGTGCAATATCCCGCTGGCCTCGAACGCCCCGAGCGGCGTGGAAAACACGGGAATCCCCTCCCGATCGCTGGCGGCGGCGGCCTCCTCGTCGGGCCTTCTTCCCTTGACGAGCACCACGGCCGCGAGCTCCTTGAGCGACGCCACGGCCATCACGTTCCCGTGCGCCTGGAGCGTGATCCACACTTGACCCTCCCGCGCGTGCCCCATCACGTCACTAAGCAAGTCAGAGGTATACCCGCCGGTGACTTCCTTGTCCATGCCCTGTTGCCCGGAGCAGGCGGTCAGCTCCAGCGGCCCGATAATCTCTTTCACGTTCATTGTTCTCTATTTTTTATTATTAAATCGATCCTTTCCCCACGTCTTCTCGGCAATCTCGATCGCCTCGGCGGGAGTGATAAGCCCCTCTTCCAGCAACATCTTCTGGACAAACGTGCACTGGCTAAGCTTCGCCTTCCCCTGCACCACGTCGCGCGCCAGTGCACGGCACGACGGGGCCCCGCACGCGCCACAATCCACCCGCGGGATAATATCCATGATCCGGTTAATCTTCCGCATCTTCTCCATGGCCGCCCCCCTGTCCTCGTCCAGCTTCTCGATAGAGCGAGGCGAGATCTTCGCGGGGAGATACGCCTGCTCCTTGAGAAACGCGGCGTGACGGGCAATCTCGTCGTCACCGCGCGACTGCCCGGCACTGGCCTTGACGCGCGACCGCAAGCGTTCAATCACCAGGAAGCGATTATTGGCCGAGAGCGCCCCGCCGGCACACGAGTGATCGCACGCGCGCAACTCGACGAAATCGATATCCGGGATCTCGTCATTCTCCAGCTTCTCGAGTATATCAATCACGTTGTGGATCTCGTCGATGGCCAGGCATCTTCCCTCGAAGCTCGAGGCCTCCCCCTCGGAGAGCGTCCACGCGATAGCCGCCGGAGAGAGATACCCCGCCCCGGGGACTGGCGCGACGGCCGACCGCTCGCGACGCGTGAGCCCCATCTTGATCTTGTTGTATATAAAATCCATGTTAATAACGCCATCAACGGGAGAAACCTCCTCGCCAACGGGCGACTTGATCGCGGCAATCTTGGCGGCGCACGGGGCCACGTAGAAAACGCCAATCTCGTCGGGCGACGCGCCCTCCTCCTCGAGTTGCCGACGGGCGTGGATCGCGGAGAGATCGAGAGCCTGCTTGAGCGGGATCACGTGATCGATCATCGACGGGAAACGCACCTGTATCAGCCGGACAATGGCCGGGCAAAAGGCCGAGATAAAGGGACGCGAGTGATCGCGGGTCGACATGTATTCCCGCATCGCCCCGGCGAGAATCTCCACGGAACGATCCGTCTCCACGACACGCGTGAATCCCATCGCGAGCAGCTCGGCGAAAATCTGTTCCTCGCTGACCTCCCCGGCAAATTGCCCGAAAACGACGCTCGGCAACAAGACCACCCGGTGCGTGAAGTTAAAAATCCGGTTAAAATCGTCCTGCTCGACGAAAATCGCCCTGCGCGGGCAAGTCTTCAGGCACATGCCGCAATCCACGCAAGCGGCCGCGTCGATCGTCGCCACGCCCCCCCGGACGCGAATAGCTCCCGTCGGGCAAGCGACCATGCAGTGCGTGCAACCGGTACAGGTTTTTGAAGAGACCTTCAACGCGTGGTAAAATTCGTCCATCGCGAGCGGGATTTAACCGGTAAAAAAAGTAGTCATCTTGACGGTCGTGCCCGCGTTGACGACGGATTCAATATCGAGCCGGTCACAATTCTTCTTGATATTCGGCAGGCCCATCCCCGCGCCGAAGCCCATCTCCCTGACCCGCGGGGAGGCCGTGGAGTATCCCTCTTGCATGGCGAGCGCGATATCCGGGATCCCGGGACCCTTGTCGGCAATCGTCGCCTCGATCACGTCAACACCGATCATGACGCGCATCTCACCCTCGCGAGCGTGAGCGACCACGTTTACCTCGGCCTCGTACAACGCCACGACCACGCGCTTGATGACGCGCGAATCGACATTCAATTGCTTTAATATCTTCTTGATCTCGCTGGAGGCAGAACCCGCTCTCGAGAAGTCGCCACCCTCGATGTGGTAATTAAATTCCATGTCCGGCTAAAAAACGGGTTGTAAACCGGCAGCGTGTAACGTGCCACAAGCCTGGAACATGCTTTGACCGCAACGGAGCAACGTCACGCCGCTTTCACGGGCCAGCGCGATCATCCCGGGAGTGACGGTCTTGTCGCGGACGAACAGTATTGTCGAAATGTCGGCCATCTCGGCGGTACGTATGACTTGTGGATGTGCTAACCCCGTGATCAGCATGACCTCGTTGGTATCGAGTCTCAGCACGTCACTCATCAGGTCGGCGGCAAAAGCATGTTTTACTTCTTTCTCTGGCGCGTGTTGACAAAGTATAACCTCCGCGTCAAGGTGTCTGATAATCTCTTCTAAAGTCATGGCTTTCGTGTTTTCTCGTGATCGCGCCAAGATATAAAAAAAATCAAGAACCAAGAAATATCCACACCCCCCCGGGCGAGTACCAGCAGGGAGAGAAACACTTCCCCCCCTGCTTGCCACTTGACCGTGGTACGGGGGCACGGGATGATGGCGGACATGATGGGGCCGAAGGG
>JAITJA010000142.1 GCA_031279175.1 Odoribacteraceae bacterium | reverse complement strand
CGAACTAAAAATGCTCCGCGTCGTGAAGCGATTAAAAGAGACCTCCCCGCTCGCGATCAAGGCCACCTTCCTGGGCGCGCACGCCGTCCCCGTGGAATACAAGGGGCAGCAATCCCAGTACGTCGAACTGGTCATCAACGAGATGATCCCGGCGGTCGCGGAAGAAGGCCTGGCGGATTACATTGACGTCTTTTGCGACTTCAACTTCTTTACCGTCGAGGAGACAGACCGTATCCTCGACGCGGGGAACAGGTATGGCCTGCGGGCGAAGATACATGCCAACGAGCTCGCCCGTTCGGGTGGCGTTCAAGCAGGGGTCAGGAACAATGCCTTATCGGTTGACCACCTCGAGCACGTCGCGCGGGAAGAGATCAAAGCCTTGTTACATTCCGCGACCATGCCGACTGTCCTTCCCGGCTCGGCCTTCTTCCTGGGCCTTCCCCTCTCTCCCGTTCGCGCGATGATCGACGCTGGTTTACCGGTAGCGCTGGCCTCGGACTTCAACCCCGGCTCCTCTCCCTCCGGGAACATGCGTTTTATCCTCTCGCTCGCTTGCATCAACTACAAGATGCTGCCGGAGGAGGCCATCAACGCCACGACCATCAACGCGGCGAGGGCAATGGGATTAGAAAAGGAGCTGGGAAGCATTGCCATTGGCAAGCGGGCGAACTTCATCGTCACGAAACCTGTTCCCGGCATCGAGTATCTCCCTTACGCGTTCGGGAGCGACTGGATCGAGGACGTCTATCTCAACGGGGAACGCGCGTAATTTAAGGTATCATCAAAAAAGAATAACATGAAACAACTCATCGAGTGCGTGCCCAACTTCAGCGAGGGCAATGACCAGCGCGTCATCGAACAAATCGCGGCGGAAATCCGGGAAATCGAGGGCGTCAGTATCCTCAACATCGACCCGGGGAAAACAACCAACCGGACGGTCATCACCTTCGTCGGGGAGCCCAAAGCGGTAAGCGAGGCAGCCTTCCGCGCGATCAAAAAAGCGGCGGAACTCATCGACATGCGCAAACACAAGGGAGCGCACCCGCGTTTCGGCGCCACGGACGTCTGCCCCTTCATCCCCGTCTCCGGCATCACGATGCAAGAGACCGTCGAACATGCCAGGGCACTGGCCCGTCGCGTCGGCCAGGAGCTAAACATCCCGGTCTACATGTACGAACGCGCCGCGACCTCACCGGAGCGCGCGAACCTGGCCAACTGCCGGGCGGGTGAATACGAGGCGCTGGGCGAGCGGTTAAAAAGCACCGACTGGCGACCAGACTTCGGCCCGGCAAGGTTAGACGAGTGGACCGCGCGGACGGGAGCCACGGCCATTGGCGCGCGCGACTTCCTCGTGGCATACAACATCAATCTCAACACCACCTCCACGCGTCGCGCGAACGCCGTCGCCTTTGACGTGCGCGAACGCGGGCGGGCAATGATCGACCCCGTCACCGGCAAGAAGGTCACGGACGAGCGGGGAAAGACGATCATGGTACCGGGAACGTTAAAAGCGGTCAAGGCCATTGGCTGGTACATCGAGGAACATGGCGTCGCGCAAATATCCATGAACCTCACTGACATCAGCGTCACTCCCGTCCACGTGGCGTTCGACGAGGTCTGCCGGAAAGCCACCGAAAGGGGGCTCCGCGTCACCGGCTCCGAGCTCGTCGGCCTGATCCCTCTCCGGGCGATGCTTGACGCCGGGCGTTACTTCCTGCGCGCTCAACAACGTTCCACCGGAGTGCCAGACAGCGAGCTAATCAAGATCGCCGCGAAGTCAATGGGATTGGGCGAACTCTCCCCGTTCAACCCCCGCGAGCGCGTCATCGAGTATATCCTCGAGGACGCGGAGACGCGGGGCAAGAAACGGCTCGTCGACCTCTCCCTTGCCGCCCTTGTCGCCGAGACCTCCTCCGAGTCGCCCGCTCCCGGCGGGGGATCTATTGCTGCCGCCGTCGGCGCGCTGGGAGCGGCATTAGCCGGGATGGTTGCCAACCTCTCGTCGCACAAACGCGGCTGGGACGAGCGCTGGGAAGAGTTCAGCGATCACGCGGAGCGAGCAAAGGCATTCCAGGAAGAACTCCTCGCGCTGGTCGACGAGGACGCCGACGCCTTCAACAACCTCATGGCGGCGTACGCCCTCCCGGCCAAAAACGACGCGGAAAAAACCGCCCGTCACCAGGCCATTCAAGACGCCACGCGTCATGCCGCCGAAGTGCCTTTCCGCACGATGACCCTCTGCCGCGACAGCATGGAAGTCATCCGGGCGATGGCCGAGACGGGCAACCCGAATTCCGTCACGGATGCTGGCGTTGGCGCGTTAGCGGCCCGCGCTGGTGTTCTTGGTGCATTCCTCAACGTGCAGGTCAACGCCGCCGGGCTTGACGATCGTTCCCTCGCGGGAGAACTCACCCGTCGCGGCGAGGAGATCGCGACGCGTGCCTGCCTCCAGGAAACGGAAATCCTCGCCATCGTTCGCGGGCGCTTGTAGCCCGTCATCGCCTCCCGTCACCGCCCGCGGGGGGGGCGTCGCTTCCCGTCATGAATCAAAAAAAACATGTACATTCGCGAACACCGAAAAGAACGAATCATGATCGATGACAATCACATTCAACGTATCGCGTCTGGAAACACCTCCCTCTTCGGGGAGTTATTCGCGTCGTGGAGCGAGCCCATGTACTACTACGCGATGAAGTTGACAGGCGACCATGACCTGAGCAGGGAAGTGATACAGGAATCGTTCATCGCCTACTGGAACAACCGGGCCGCCTTCAACAGCGCGCTTCCCGTCAGGGCCTTCCTCTACGCCATCATCCGCAAGCAAGTCTACAAACATGCCCGCGACGAGCGCAATCATCGGCGCGTCCTGGAGCAAATGCCCGGGGAAGAGGAAACGAGCAACATGATAATCATTACAGAAGTGAACCGGCAGGTACGGGAAGCCGTGCGCGACTTGCCCGCGCGCACCAGGGAAATCATCGAGCGATGCATGGACGGCCTGAAAGCCGAAGAGATCGCGCTGGAAATGGACGTCTCCATCAACACCGTGAAGACACTGAAAAAAAATGGCTACAAGGCCCTCCGGGAAAAACTTGGCCACCTCCGTTTTCTTTTATTTCTCCTTTCCATTACCCGTTAGACGCTCCTCCCGCGATCTCCTCGCGATCGGGGATTCCCCCGGCGAGTAGCCCTTCCGTTAGCCCTGGTAATCATATTACCGGGAAGCGGTCATGCCGGCGCTCCCCTGGTCCTTTTCATGCCGGGCAGGGAGAAGCGTTCACGGGCAACTCCCGGCAAGCCTCCCGGGATACTGGCAAGCTTACCGGCACGCGCGACGAGACATTCCCGGATCGCGCGTGAAAAAAAATTCCATTTCGATTCACCCTTTTTCCCGGGTTGTGGTATTACATGGCATAAAAACAAAACCATGAACAATTTCACGATAGCTCGTATCATTGCCCGGGAGATTACCGGGGGGGCACTCACCGGCGAGGAGGAACAAATACTGGTCGCGTGGCGGGCGAGCAGCCCGGCGAACGAGGCATGTTACATGGAGTGCAAGAGCCATCGATCCCGCGAGGAATACACCCGGATCGTCGCGCGTTTCCACGTGAAAGAAGAACGGGAGAGACTACTCCGGCGCGTCAGACGAGGGACGTTATGGAGGTTATACCGGCGCGTCGCGGTAGCCATTCCTGCCGCGGCCGCGATACTCCTGCTCGTTGGCTACCTCGCGCGATTGCCTCGCGACGCGTCCCCGAGAGCCTCCGCGATAGAGGCAAACATCCTCCCACCGGGCAGCAGCAAGGCGATATTACTCGTGGAGGACGGGCAGCTCGTGATGCTGGGAGGCAACGGCGACAAACTCCTGTCGCGCGGCGGACCGGTACGCGTCAAGGATACGAATAACACCCTCGCGTACTCCCTGGTGGAGGGCGACGACGCGATAGAAAGCGCGGCGGGTTACAACGCGTTACGGACGCCGGCGGGAGGAGAATACCGCCTCGCGCTCGCCGACGGGACGCTCGTCCACCTGAACGCCGGGACAGAGATCCGTTACCCGGTAACGTTCGCGGGAGAGACCCGCGAGATGGAACTTTCCGGGGAGGCCTATTTCGAGGTAGCCGGCGACGCCCGTCCCTTCATCCTGCACGTTCCCGGCGCGACGATCCGGGTATTGGGTACTTCCTTCAACGCGAAGGCGGAAGCGGGGCAATCGCTAGTCGTCGCAACGCTCGAGAAAGGCTCCGTCGAGGTGACGTGCGGGCGAGAGAGCCACCTGTTAACTCCCGGCGAGCAATTGATTTATGACCGCGAGAGTGGTAGTGTCGAGACCCGCGTCGTCGAAACGCGCTTCTACACCTCGTGGAAAGACGGTTATTACTATTTCGAGGAGACCCCGTTGGAGGAGATCCTCGGCATGGTATCGGCATGGTACGGGATACGCGTCACTTACGCGGGTGAACAGGTGAAAAGGATCACCTTCTCCGGCCTGCTGAACCGTTACAGCGAGATGAACGCGCTGCTGGACATGTTCGAGGAGACGAACGAGGTAAGCCTCTCGATCCAGGGGAAAGAGATCGCGATCAGTAAAAAAGAAACAGGCCAGGGCAATCCCGCGGCCCGTCAACGAGAGCCGCTCTAACGGGTACAAGGCCCGCGGAAGAGCAAACTATTAATAATTTAACATGAACGTATGAAAAAAGAACGAAGAAGAGCGTGGCGATTCCCACGCGAAATGTCAAGCATCACGAGACTAACGAGCGCGTTACTACTTGGTCTTTTCTGCATGTCGTTCCAGGGTAATCTTTTCTCCCAGCAGGTAAAAGTAAGCCTTGACGCGCGACAAAAAACGTTGAACGAGGTATTACAAGAACTCGGTCGACAAACAGGTTTAAACTTCCTCTACAACCACGAGATGGCCCGGGAAAGGGGAAGGGTAAACGTGCAGGCCACCGACAAGGCACTTGGCGAGCTGCTTGCCGAGTTCTTGCCCACCATTGGCCTGGAGCATGTCTACATGGACAATGGCGTGGTGATCCGGGAGAAAACCGCGTTGCAACAACAGCAACACGCGGCGCGAGGCAAGGTG
>JAITJA010000101.1 GCA_031279175.1 Odoribacteraceae bacterium | reverse complement strand
TAATCTCGTTTTTGTTATAAGAGAAGGTGAGATTGGTCTCCCACTTAAAATCTCTGTTGTTGACGTTTTTCGTGTTCAAGGTGAACTCGAAGCCATGCGATTTCATGTCTGCATAGTTGGCATACTTGAAACGCTTTCCCCCGATACCCGACGAGCGCATCACACCGATCAGATCAAAGCCTTGACGCGAGTAAGCATCAACAATCAAACTCAAGCGATTGTTGAAGAACCCGAGGTCAAGTCCGACGTTCATCTCGTACTGTTTTTCCCACGTGATCTCGGAGTTTTCCAGCTCCTGGATGTAGATGCCGTTCTCCCGGTAGTCCACCGGACGATAGGGGACGATATTGCGGTAGACGACAGCGGAATTGGTGGCAGGCCCCATGTTAGCAGTCAGACCGTAGGTAGCGCGAAGGGTCATTCGCGACAGCCAGTCCAGGTTCTCGAGGAACCATTCCCGGTTCATGTGCCATCCACCGCTGATGTTCCACGTGGGCAACCAGCGAGCCGTGCGGGATTTTCCCAACTTGTTGGAACCGTCGTAACGTACCGTGGCGTTCAACGTGTAGCGTTCGTCGAAGGAGTATCCTACTGTCCCGAAGGCAGCCACGAAACGGTCGGTGTAGTTGTTGTACGAGAAATAGGAAAGTCCCCGTTCCACGGTTTTTTTCAATATCCGGTAGTCCACGAAGGGGACGTTACCTCGCTGGAATTGCATCCCGTAACCAAAGTTTTCGGAAGCGGAGCGATCGGTGCTCTTGATCTCGGTACCAACTAACACGTTCAGCCGGTGCAGGTCGCTAAACAAATTATCGTAGTTGGCCATCCCACGGAAATAGTAATTTAATAACATGTTGTCCCGCCGGGTATAGAATCCTCCCTTGGGCAACACCTCGATCGGGACGCTCGTCACGTTGTCGGGATCACGATAGAGGTTGGAGTTGTTCGATCTTACCTCCTCGTTGTAATCGGCGCGGTAGGATTCGGACATATTGGAATTCTCCATGATTTTGTGTTCCTGACTCGTCTTCACGTAGCGTATCGACCCCATTAACTTGATATTCACCGGGCGAATGGGCTTAATTTCGAACTCACCCTGTAACCGGGTATCTAACATCTCCAGTTCGATCTGGTTATTATTCAGTTCATCCAAGATGTTAAATGGGGCGTAATTCATCGTGTAGTACTCGTAGTTCCCGTTGTCGTCGTAGGGACGCAACACACGGCTCGAATTGAGCGCGTAACTAAAAGGATTGATGTCGAAGGCTCTCGATATGCTCCCCGCCTGCGCGTCTATCGTCCGGCTAAGAGTCCCGGGAGCGATTTGCAAACGCATGGAGGTGTTGCTAATCAAGTTTAAATTTAACCACTTGGTGATGTCTACCGAGGTATTGATGTTGGCCGTGAAACGGTTCACGTTGTCCGTCGGCGACCATCCCGGATCACCGAAGAAGCTTAACGAAGCATAGAAGCGTGCCTTTTCAATACCGGTGGAGATGGAGATGGAATGATTGTGTTGCACGTTCGGACGGAAAAGCACGTTAAACCAGTTGGTATTTACCTTCTCGTACTTCCGCAAGAACTGCCGCATTCCCTCCGGCGTGTTGGTTACCTCGAAACTGTCGGTCTCAGGATCGTATTGGTTCCAACCGTTGTACATCTTTAGGAAGACTCCCCCGTTGGCGCCGTTTAGTACTTCCACGTCGCGTAGCCATCCTTTTGCCTCCATGTCGAGATAAACGGCCATCTGCTGTTGCGAGTTCATGATGTTGTACTCGCGGTAAGAAGGCACCTGGCGCATCGTGAATTCTCCGTTGTAGTTCAACGTCATCTGGCCGATGCGTCCTTTTCTCGTGGTGATCACGATTACCCCGTTCATCGCCCGCGCTCCGTAGAGGGCCGTGGCGGAGGCATCTTTCAGTATCTGGAAGCTCTCAATGTCCGCGCTGTTCACGCCGGCAACAGCCGAACTGATCAAAGTGGTCGCATCTCAGGAAGATAGCTCGTCCGCACTGATCTCCACGACATCTTCCAGCACAACTCCGTCAATTACCCATAACGGTTTCATCTCGCCAAAGATCGAAGAGGATCCGCGAATTTTCATCTTCGGGGCAGCACCGAAAGTACCCGACACGTTCTGTATCGCTATACCGGCGGCCTTCCCTTGCAACATGCGAGAGATGTCGTTCGCCCCGTCTGACTCTAATTTGTCGGCTCTCACCACGCTGGCAGAACCGGTAAATAGTTTCCGGTCGATGGTCTGGTAACCGGTCACCACCACCTCATCGATAGTAGATACCACTTCCTGCATGACTACTCGCGTCAGAATCCGAGATTGGCTATCGATCTCGCGAGGGGAGTAGCCCATGAAAGAGAAACGTAAAGTATGTTTCCCAATCGGCACGTTTAATTTAAAATTACCATTCACGTCCGTGGCCATCCCCGTAGAAGTGCCCTTAATCAAAACAGTTACTCCCGGCATGGGACTTCCTTCCTCGTCTACTACTTGGCCGCTAACCGTTCTTATGCCCTGGGGTACGGTATCATTAACTTGTATCCCGGGAATCCGCTCCATACCTGTCGCTTCTACTGCCGGGAGCCGCCCCGCGGTCACGAGCATCAACAAGAGGAGGAAACCTATTCCGGGTAGTATATTCTTTTTATTCATACGTTTTCCTTTTTATAAACAACCAATTACTCTTTTGACAACAATAGCCAACGTTTCGAATCACTCAAGTTTACCAGGTAGAAGCGTTCGTTCGAACTCGGCACGACCGTGAATCCTGCCGGGTCTGTGATGAACTGACGAAAAGCCGCGAAACCGAGTTGTGACGTCATGTTCGTGTGAAATTGCGTGTCGTTGTTTTGATTCTCACCCGTCCAAGTAAAGCGAACCTGATCCCGCGACGCTCTCAACACCTCCATCTCTAACCTATAATTCGTGGAGTAAAGGGCTTCTCCCGCGAACGCGGACTGCGCACCAAAGAACGTGAACCAGGGGCCTCGCCCGTCAATGTCCCAGATGATGCGGAATTGCTTCATCCCGGCTAACAACAAACCCCTATACCCTAATTGTAATTCCGAAGTCATGTAGATGGAATGACCTCCCATCAAGGCTTCGAGAAAACTAAAAATACTCGTCATGCTCCCGGAGATCGTACCCACACGCGGCGTGCAAGCAAACGTGGAACGCGCTTGCAGCATGTCGAGCGAGTTGAAGAATGGAAAAGGAGGGGTGTCGCTGTATTTCAACGAACCGGTGACGCCGGGAGTGCCAACCTCGAATAAGCGAGTCGTGCGATTGTATCGCAACTGGTCTAGCACCACGCCATTCACGCGTATCGCGGGCGAAAAGCGAATACCCTCGTCTGTCCCGTAGACCCTCGTCCATGCCGATAATATTTGTTCGCTCTCGTTGTCGGAATAGGTGTAGACGACCGTGCGAGTAGGAGGATCATACACCAGGTTAATAGCCGTTAGGTTCATCGTCAATGCCCTAAAGAAAGGCGAATCATCCTGGGGGGCCATTTTCTCGATATGCTCGCGGTATCTTTCCATACGTCCCGTCCAGTCATCCGCCTCGGCCGGGTAAAACACGACAGGTTCTCCCCATTTCTTCCCTGAAAAGACCAGCGAATCGGGAGTTACCTCCTTGATAACAAATTCAAACTCACCCTCCAGCCCGACTCCAAGTATCCCTGCTCGCGGAACGCGCGGGTCGGAAAGGTAATGCAACACGGAATACGTGTCCATACAGAGCACCGCCCCCTGTGATTCGTTGAAAGAATAGGTAGAGGTAGACTCCTCCGCGAGGAAATCGCATACCATCCGTACGGTACCATCCTCGTTGAACTTCATCACTACATGATACCCACCGAGGCTCTGCTTGTTCGGTTCAAACAATACTTTCCACCCGTGTTCGGGTTGCGTGATAATCGCTCCGCAATCGGTGATATAGGCTTTAATGCGAGCGGTCGCGCTCTCATCGAAGATATAATCTTCCTTCACCGTACACCGCACGCACAGGAGAAGTAAAGAAACCAACCACAATATTTCTCTTTTTTTCATCGCTTTTACTTTTTAATTATTACCGGTTGCCACGTTCTGAATGGACTCTTGTATCAGGGCACGCAACGCATCCATGTCGATGTGCCACGACTCGTCCATGTAGGTACGGATGATCTCTACTTTTTTCTGTATCAGATTCCGTCCACTCTCGGGAGCGCGGGAAAGCAGGCTGTTCCACTCCGTCTCCGAGTGATCAACATAGGTAGAGAACGTCTCCGCAAAATCCTCGTCCGGTTCGGCCATGGCATAAGGGGTAACAAAACCGGCATTTAACGCGCTCGTTTCCGATTCATTGAACCAACTTACCGTGTAGGAGGCCGGCGTGATCTTTTTAAACGCCAACTGGTAAGCCTTCTGTTGGTTTAGAATATGGGTGAATTCGTGGTGCATAACGTGTACGTACTCCCGGATCGTGTCATGACTTTTCCAACGGAAGTAATATTCATCCACACCATACAATTCGATCTTCTTCCCCGCATCGGCTGTACCGGCCGTAGCCGTACCGTCGCTGGAAAAGGCTTTCGTCCCCAGCAACAAAAGTTGTTTCGGGAAGACAGGATTCATCGCATCCTTTCCCACGAGACGAATATACGTGTCGAAGAAGCATCGTTTGACCATCTGCAAGAAGCGTTGCACGTACGAACGAGTCGGGGGAACCAGGTTATGTGACATGTCCGTCTCCATATCCTCCCAACGATACAATACCTCGATATTGTACGGGACGACGAAACTGTCTCGTACCCACAAGGCCAATTCGTCCAAATCGGGATCGACGATGTCATAAATGCTATCCTCGAATTTGTCTTTCGCGCAGGAACTCCACAAGGCTTGGTTTGCCAGGAGTACGAAACTTGCCAGGAATATGATAATGATATAGCGTCTGTTTTTCATGATCTTTCTTTTTTAGCGGGGGTTAGGGGTAATACCATAATCTATGGCCGTGGGGGGGATTTGCAATACCCGACGCGGGTCATCCTTTGTCAGCAGTTCGTATTGTGCACTCGCGTACACGGCATGTCGCACCGGTATATGGAAGCGTTTAATATCGAACCATCTCATGCCCTGTTGCATGAACTCCTTGCGTCTAACATCCGTGATGTATTTCAACATGACCAACTGATCCTCGTCCAATTGATCCCGGTACCAGGGATCGGGGCGTTCCCATTTCCCCTTGAGATACTCGTTATAGTATTCTTTTATCCTGTCAAAGAATTTCGAGTCGGGGATATAATTATTGGTACGCATGCTCCAGTAGAGGTGAAAATCATTGATAATCTCGTCAAACTGGTGATTCATCACGTAAGCCTCCATCCGGTTAAACATCACCTCCTCGGCGGTGAATGCCGGGTTAAACGCGCACACGTAACCCAGATTCGACCCGGGATAGAGATACTTGAAGAAGGGGGTAAACTTATAAATCACGTAGTGAGGGTAAGTTCCCCAGATCAGGCTATTCATCCACGGAGTGTTAGCGACATCCAGCGAATCGATCACCCATTTCTCCACGCGTTGCGACATTCCGTAACGGGAGAACCCGGCCGTGTTACCCCAGTAAGAATAGCCACCGATAATCAAGAGATTACTTGCCTCCCCGTAATTCGTGTAGAGTTTGGCAAACTCCGTGGGATTCGAGGAGAATGGCCTGTACTTACCGGGATAATCCCGCAGGTAGCTCTTGAAATCTGTTCCCTCTCCCAAAACGGCGTCGCTGTACTGCTTGACTAAATCCCAGCTATCCCCGCGATAGGTATAGTAACGAGAGGCAAACGCGTTGGCCGCTTCCCGGTTAAAGTGGTATTTAGTCACGTCATACACGTCGTCCCGGATCAATGGCAGGCCCTCTTTCAGGTCTTTCTCGATCAAGTCATAGACTTCTTTAACGGTGGCACGTTGGTAATAAGCCAGGTCCACCTTCTCCGGGATTGTCGCGTAGGGCACTCCCAATTCCGTTCCGGAGGTTGCCGGATCGAAATGCTCGCCCCAGAAATTCACCAGCATAAAATGGGCATAGGCCCTGCACAACAGTGCCTCCCCGCGGTAAGGCAACAACTCCGGCGTGTTCCCCATCACCTCGATGGCCTCCAACGCGTGATTGGCGGCGGCGATGGCACTGTAGCAGTTCGCCCAGTAAAAGCCGGGGGTATCCTGGTATTCGATGGTAACTTCTTTCCAGAAATAACACTCCTCGATCGCTGTCGCGACAGAAGAGACAAGATAAGAACCTTTATCATCGGCATTATCACTCATCACCTCTCCCAACATCATGTAAAGTGCCTCGGGATAAGCCGACACGAGTAGGGCCTTCACGGCCTCGACATCGGTAATTTGCGTGCGATCGTCCGGCACTTTGCTCAAGAAGGATTCACACCCGCTTAGAAAGAGAGTAGCAATCGACACGATATTGATAACATGTTTTCTCATAATTCCCTGTATTTAAAATCCAACCTTGAGCGCTAACGAAAACTGACGCGGAACGGGGAGAGAAACTCCTCCCGAACGAGCGAACTCCGGGTCCTGTCCTTTCAATTTCTTATCGGAGTAGAGAAGCACGAGATTAGAGGCTGAAAAGCGCATCGAGGCATTCTCTAATCTGAACTGTTTCACCCATTCCTTGGGTAAATCGTAACTCACGGAGAGTTCTTTCAGCCGGATAAAATCTCCTTTCGCCACTCGCACCGTCGAATAATTGTACGAGTTATAAGCCACCGGCAATTTGACGTCAAAGGCATATTGCCTCCTCGACACCAGCACCGGGATATTCGTGCGTTTCTCGTCGCCGGGCACCATCCACCGGTCGGCGAGTTCCTTGGGATGGGCGTCGTTATCGAAATAACGGAAACTAAAGGCCGGATACAACCACACCTTGTTACCGAACTGATAGGTAAAGAAGATATTCGCGCGGAAAGGCCCATACGTGAAGTTATTATCTAACCCACCAATATACTTGGGATCCACTGGCCCCATGTATTTCAGGAATCCCAGGTTCTGGCTCTCCTGAAAATTAATGCCCGAGATAGAAACCTTCTCCTCCTGATCCAGGAAAGTCGGCAACCCGTCGGAATTTAATCCCATGAAAGGAATAGCGAAGATCCCGCGCACGGGATAGTCCTCCACGGCTGCACCAGCGGAAGAAATCATCCCCATCACGTTAATACTTGAGTTTAACTTGGTGATCTCGTTCTTACTGTAAGCGAAGGTAAGGTTCGTCGTCCAGCTAAAGCGCGGGGTTGTAATATTCTTCGTGTTCAACGTGAACTCCACGCCATGCGAAGCCATGTTGGCATAGTTTGCTAATTTTATAGCTTCTCCACCGATACCGGAAGTCTTCAGTCGTCCGATCAGGTCAAAGCCATTGCGGAAATAGACATCCGAGCTGATACTAATCTGGTTGCCATACAACCCGAGATCCACTCCCAGGTTAAACTCGTATTGTTTCTCCCAGGTCAGCTTGGAATTTTCCAGTTGTTCGATAACGATTTGATTCTCTCGTTCTGCTTGCGTGGGGCGGAACGAAATGTCGTTATAATATACCACCTTGGCATTGGTCGTCGGGCCCATGCTGGCCGTCAGTCCGTAGGTAGAGCGGAGGGTCAGCGTGGAGATAGACTCCAGCTTTCTTACAAAAGGCTCCTCGTGCAAGTGCCACGCGCCGCTAACGTTCCATGTAGGCAACCAGCGAGAAGAGCGGGTCTGTCCCATCCGGTTAGATCCGTCGTATCGACCGGTAAGATTAAAGGTATACTTGCTCGACCAGTTATATCCTCCCGACACGAAGAAAGCGACGAAACGCTCGTAGGAATTTCCCATGCCGTAATAATTATCTCCCCGTTCCAGCAATTTCTTGAGTATCCTGTAATCGATAAAAGGGACATTGCCCCGGTCATACTGGATACCGTACCCGTTCGAGAAAGATTCCCGGCGATCGGCCTTTCTTACTTCCATACCGGCGGTCACGTTATACATGTGCAGGTCATCGATCGAAGAAGAATAATTCGTCATGGTGCGGAAATAAGTATTCAGCAACCGGTTATCCGTGCGATTATAGAATCCTCCTTGCGGCAACACCGACACGGGCACCGAACCGGGGATCTCCGGGTCGGCATACAGGTACGTGTTTGCCTTACGGATCATGGCGCTATAATCAGCCCGGTAACATTCTGCCAGGTTTGAGCCTTCTTGTATCTTGTGTTCCCGGGTAGACTTCACGAAGCGGACAGATCCCATCGCTTTAATATCCCATCCTCTCCTGGGGCGAATCTCGAACTCCATTTGGAATTGCGAATCCAGCATGTCAATGTCGAGATAATTCTTTTTCAACTCGTGGATGATATTAAACGGCGCGTAATTCAGCACGTAGAACTCCAAGTTCCCGTTATTGTCATAAGGGCGCATGGCGCGGCTCGTGTTCAGCGCGAAGCTAAAAGGATTCAAATCAAACTCGCGAGACACCATACCGTTAACGGGATCCGTCTCGCGAGCGATTGTACCGGGGGCCAATTGTTGGCGCAAAGAATTATTCGTGGATATATTAAAGGTGAGGTAATCGTTGATGATAAACGAGGCATTCATGTTGGCGGTATAGCGGCTTACCTTATCGCCGATACTCCAGCCCGGGTCATGCAACAAACTCATTGACGCGAAAAAAGTGGCCTTCTTGGACCCACCGGAGAGGTTAATGGAATGGCTTTGCTGGATAGAGTTATTAAACAGGGTTCCGAACCAATCGGTATTTACTTTCTCGAATTGTTGCAAGTATCGCATTCGATCTTCCGGCGTGTTCCGCAACTCGAAGGTTCCTGTCGCGGCGTCATAATTGTCCAGCGCGTCATACATTTTCCGGTAGACTCCACCGGCGGCGGCCTGCGAGACATCCGCGTAATTCAGCCAACCTTTCGCCTCCATGTCCCGGTAGAGCATCATTTGCTGCTGTGAGTTCATGATATTGTACTCGCGATAGGTAGGTTTCAAGCGCATGGTCAGTTCGCCGGAATACCCCACCCGGACCACGCCGGCCTTCCCGCGTTTGGTTGTGATCACGACCACGCCGTTCATCGCGCGCGCCCCGTAAAAGGCCGTTGCCGAGGCGTCTTTCAAGATCTGGAAGCTCTCGATGTCATCGGGATTCAAGCCGGCGACGGCAGAACTGATCAAGGTCTTCGCGTCCCCGGAGGAGAGGTCATCCGCCGAGACGTCCACCACGTCTTCCAGCACGATATTGTCCACCACCCACAGCGGTTTCTGGTCACCATAAATAGAGGAGGCGCCACGCACCCGCATTTTCGGCGCCGCGCCGAACGTGCCCGACACGTTTTGCACCTGCACGCCAGAGGATTTCCCCTGTAACATCCGGGAAACGTCGTTGCTACCTCCCACCGAGAGATCTTCTGCCTTCACGATATCCGCGGAGCCGGTAAAAAGGCGGCGATCGATCTTCTGGTACCCGGTCACCACCACTTCCTCGATACTCTGGGAGACCTCCTCGAGGGTCACGTTAAACGAGGCTTGTCCGGCATAGACGATCTCCAGCGTTTTCATGCCGACGTACGACACCTGGATGATCATGCCGGGAGTCGGCACCGCCGAAAAGCTAAATTCCCCGTCGACATTCGTGGCGGCGCCTATTGAAGTGCCCTTGATTTTCACGGCCGCTCCCGGCAATGTCTCTCCCGACTTATCTTTCACCACGCCCTTGATAGTTACTCTATCCTGCGTTTGAGTCGTGGGGGCGGCTTTCTTCTTGATCACCACGTTAACGCCTTCCATCGTGTACGCGAGGTCGGTGTCCTTCAGGCATTCGTCCAGCACTTGCAGGGCCAGCCGGTCTCTTGCCGTCACGTTCAGGCCGTTCACGGCTTTTACTTCCCTGGCCCCGTACATAAAGACGTATTCCGTCTGTTTCTGGATCTCCCAGATCACTTGTTCCAGGTCCGCGTCCTTCATATCGAGTGTGACGTTCCTGTTTTCTGTTTGATACCGTACCTGCGGGGGAATTTGTGACTGGCTATACGCTCTTGATATCCCCGGCTGGAGAAACAAGAGAGGCCCCAACAAGAAGATGAGTAATTTACCTCTTGTACTCAAAATTCTCTTCCGTACTTTTGAATACAACGAGGATACTTCTTCGTTTTTCTTCATACATTTGTGAATTAAAGTTGAACATACTTTATCGCTCGTAACGCGTGGGAAACGGACATTTCCCGCGCGTTATTTCTTTTTAGATATATAGATCTTACCGTCGCGGGAAATCACCTCGACCAGCTCCGTGCGGCGCAGCATGTCGAGGATGGGGTCGATACGATCGAAGCGGTCGAAACATCCGCCAAACTCGATCTTCCTCGACGCGTCGTCCTGGAATTCATAAGTGATCCCGTACCAGCGAGCCAGGTCGCGCATGACATTCTCCAGCGGCATATCCTTGAATTTTATCTCGCTACGGTGCCACGCGGTATACAGCGTCACGTCCACCTGCCGGGTAGTTATCTCTCTCGTCTCGCGCTCGTAAACACTCTGTTCCCCGGGGACGATGCGGTAGCTCTTTTCCCCGTTGCTCACCTGCACGCGGCCTTCTACCAGCGTCGTTTCGATCGTCTGTTCATCCTTGTAGGCGCGCAGGTTAAATTCCGTGCCCAGCACGGTGATTTCCATCTCCCCGGCGCGGACGATGAACGGGCAACCGGGGTCGCGCGCTACCTCGAAATATCCCTCTCCCTCGAATTCGACCACGCGTTGTTTGCCCGTGAACTTGACAGGGAAACGTAACTTGCTCTCGGCGTTCAAGAAAATCCTTGATCCGTCGGAGAGTGTCATCGTGTATTCCATGCCGTTTGCCATGATGATCTCGTTAAAGATCGGGGTGGAGTCCTGGAGCGTTTCGCTCCGCGAGTAATCGAGGTGGCCGCCTTCCTGTCGGATGACGGCGCCCGCGCTTTCCCGGATGATCGACGTGTTACCCTCGTTGAGAGGCACTTTCGTACCGTCGCTCAACACCAGTTGTATCTTGTGCCGCGCATCTTCTCCCGGCGTCGCGACCGTTTCTTCGCCTTTTCCCGCGACAAACCACCACGTCAGCGCGGTAGCGACAAGTATCGAGGCCGCGGCCGCGCATCTCGACAAAACGCGTCTCCAGGAACGCGTTCCCACCATCATCTTCTCCACCTGTTCCCACGCGGAGCGCACGTCCTCTTGCCTGAATTCCTCCAGGCTTCTCTCTATTAATTCCCTGTCAATGATGTGTTGGTAGAAGGCCTCGTTCCTTTCCGACTTCACGCGCCATTCGGCAATAATCCGGTAATCTTCGGCCGTGGCCACGCCGGCCAATCGCGCGGCGATAGACTCTATTACCTGTTCCTCCTGGTTATACATAGTTCTCTCTGGTTACTTTTTGGTGTCTCTAAACCATACAACAACGTCATGTCGTTTTTGGGGTAACGCGAGAGTAGTTTTTTTTAAAAAAGCAGCAAAAGATAGAAATGATCCCTCATCACGGCGCGCAATTTCTTGTAAGCTATCTTCTTCAAGGTATGCAGCGTGCCCTCGGCGATCCCGATTTCCCGGGCGATCTCGTTATTTCTCATGCCCTGGAGGGAATACTCGATGATCTTGCGCATCTGCGACGGGAGGCCTCCTACTGCCTTGTGCAGCAGCAGGAAAATCTCGTGTTCCATGATTTTTTCCTCGAAATTATCCGCGTACACCTGTCCCGTCGACTGGATATAGCGGTCCGCCGCTCGTTCTCGTTTTAACAAATTGAAGCAGGCATTTTTCGTGACGGTATACAGGAAGCCGCGCACCTCGATAATACTGGAAAATCGCTCTCGTTCTTCCCAGTACGCCAGCAGCGTCTCCTGGGCAATGTCCCGGCAACGTTCCGGGTCGGGGACATATTTCCGGGCAAAGGAGCAGAGCACGGGATAATAATCCTCGAATAGCTCCCGGAAGGCCTTCCGGTTGCCAGATCGTATTTCCGGTATTATATTATACATTATCAACGTTTATCACGGCGCGGCCGGGAACGTGAAGCGGTCACAATTTGAATATCAAAACGCTGGCGTACGCGGAGATCCCCTCCTCGCGTCCTTCGAAGCCCAGGTGTTCGGTTGTCGTGGCCTTGATTGTCAGGTCGGCGATATCCATGTCGAGGATCCCGGAGAGACATTCTCGCATGTCGAGGACGTGCATTTTGATCTTCGGGCGTTGCAGGCACACGACGCAGTCGATATTTCCGATCGCGTAGCCTTGTTTCTCCACCATATCCATCGTGCGTCTCAGTAAAATCTTGCTATCGATACCCTTGTATGCCGGGTCGGTATCAGGGAAATAGCTCCCGATATCGTTTAGCCCGGCAGCGCCCAGCAGCGCGTCGCAGATCGCGTGGACAAGCACGTCTCCGTCCGAATGTGCCACGCACCCTTTCTCGTGCGCGATCTTGATCCCTCCCAGCCAAAGGGCTTTGCCTTCTGCCAATGGATGGACGTCTATTCCTATTCCCGTTTTTATTTTCATGACTTTTTCTTTATCGGTACCCTATCACGTTTTCACTTCGCGATAATACAAAAAAAATTCAGACCCCGGGTGGTCGCGAATCGAGTTTAAGGCTTCTCGAGGCTCGTTCCGCGTGTTTAAATCTTTTAACGAGGGGTCTCGGGTTTCCTGCAAGGCGTCTCGACCTTTTAACAAGGCGTCTCGAATCTTGAAGTGTCTCTCTTGGCCATCACCGGTCATGTCTCCCGAGATCACCAATTATTTGAGTTCAAATAAAAATTATTTGAGCTCAAATATTTTCTATTTGAGCTCAGATAAAAATTATTTGAGCTCAAATATTTTCTATTTGAGCTCAGATAAAAATTATTTGAGCTCAAACATTTATTATTTGAGTTCAAATAAAAATTATTTGAGTTCAAATATTTTCTATTTGAGTTCAAATAAAAATTATTTGAGTTCAAATATTTTTTATTTGAGTTCAAATAATTCGTGCTCGAGATCAAATAATGATCTCTTGAAGTCTAATAACGTGCGTTTTATGGAAGCGTCTTGCCGGCAGGAGAGAAACGGGGCAAGGCTATTCCCCGTTTCCCGGGGAGGGGAGGCGACGGAGGAACTTCCCGGAAGCACTCTCCATGAAAGAAGGAAGGAAAATGATGGAGCGAGGACGCTCGCGAGAGGAAAGTACAAGAGACAAGCGCGAGGTAAATAATTGCTGCTCGCTCGCGCTCCATGGAGTACCCTCGATCACCAGTACCGCGCGTTCGCCAAGGAGGGCGTCCGGCAAGGCGGTGATAAAGAAACGACAGGCAAGGAGAGGAGCGATCCGCGTTTCAAGTTCCTCGGGGAAAAGCTTCACGCCACCGGAGTTAATCACGTTGTCGAAACGACCGAGCCACGCGAAACGGGTCGCGTCGACGAGCCGGACAAGGTCGTTGGTGACGAAGCGTCCCTGTCTCAAGTGCGGCGCGCGAATGGCAAGGCATCCCCGCTCGTCGATCTCGAAACGCGTCTCTCCCAGCGCGGTATAAATGGGGGAGGGGCACGGGCCGTTCACGCGGCGGAGTGCCACGTGCGAAACGGTCTCTGTCATCCCGTACGAGGCATGACATTCCACGGGGAGCGCCCCCAGGCGGCGTTCCAGCGCGGGAGAGAGGGCGGCGCCCCCGACAAGCAGTTGCCTGACCCGCGAGAGCTCTTCCGCGCCGTTCGCCCGGGAGAGGGTCGTCTCTACTTGTAACGGGACCATCGCTGCCAGGTCAACGCGCGTTCGCGAGGGGAGCGCCGCGAGGGGGTCCCTCCCCGGGGTCATCGCGATCAGTCGCGCGCCGGCGAGGATTGCCCTGACGATCATCATTCTCCCGGCGATGTGCCCGGGCGACAGGCAAAGCAGGAGGGTGGAGCGGGAGGTGAGGCGGAAATACGCGTTGGAGAGCGTTGCCGATGCCCGCATGTCGCTCTTGAGCAGGTCGACGCGACGGGGCGCTCCCGTGGATCCCGAGGTATAGCCCGTCACGTGTTCCGCGTCGCTGAACCACTCGTCGAGGAATGCCCGGGTCTCTCCCGGTATCCCGTCCCCGCCGGGGCCCTTCACGCGGAAAGTCATCGCGACGGGGGAAAAAGCGTTTGCAAGTCCCAGCTCCCTCGGGGGTCGATGGCGAGCGCGTTCCCGCGCTGGACGAGTGGCGAGGGGATGTTGTCCGCGTATAACTGTCCCGTTCCCAGGCCTGCCGGGAGCTCTCCTGCCCGCGCGGCGCACCATTGCGCGATGGCGTTCAGGCCGATGTTCGACTCGAGGGCGGAGGTGACCCACCAGCCGATGTCCCGGGCGGCGGCAAGGGAGATCCACTCGTCGCAGGAGTCGAAGCCGCCGGCGAGAGAGGGTTTCAAGACGATGTATCGCGGGGCGATGGAGTCGAGTAGCTCTATTTTCCGGGCGCGGCCGGTGACGCCAACCAGCTCCTCGTCGAGGGCGACGGGCACTGGTGATTCCCCGGCCAGGGCGCGCGTTTCCCTCCACATCCCGGGCGGGAGGGGCTGCTCGATGGAGTGGACGTCGTGGAGCGCGAGGCGTTCCAGCTTTTCGCGGGCGTCGGCGGGGGAGAACGACCCGTTGGCGTCGAGGCGCAATTGCAGGCGATCGGCGGGGAAGCGGGAGCGGATGTCGCTCAATATCTCCAGCTCCTCTCGGAAGTCGACGCCGCCGATCTTCAGTTTCAGGCAGTGGAACCCGGCGGCCAGCTTTTCTTCCGCGCGTTGCATCATTTGCACGCGGTTTCCCATCCAGACCAGGCCGTTGATCTCTATTTCCCGCTCGCCTCGCGCGAAGGGGGAGGGGAATGGTTGTCGGTTGCCCCCGTTTTGCAGGTCTGCCAGTGCCGTTTCCATGCCCATGCAGATCGAGCTTTGTTCGTTCCAGTCGCCGGGGCGGAAGTCGTTGACGCGTGCACATGCCGCGGCGAGGTGCTCCTCGTAACCGGGACGATCCTCGTGGCTTAACCCGCGGAAGAGTGCACACTCCCCTACCCCGTGGCGTTCCGGGTGGCCTTGTTCCCAGACTTTCACGAACCAGCTTTCCCGCGTGGTCATCACGCCGCGGGAGGTCACTGCCGGCTCTTTAAAGTGGAACAGCCGTTTCGCGTGGATTGCCTTTAACATTCAGGGGAACTTCGGGAAGCGGCTAAAGTCGGGATCGCGTTTCTCGAGGAAGGCCTCCTTTCCCTCCCGCGCCTCCTCCATGAGGTAATACATCAGGGTGGCGTCGCCGGCGAACTCCATCAGCCCGTGTTGCCCGTCCAGCTCGGCGTTGAGCGCCCGCTTGATCATGCGGATGGCCAGGGGGCTACGTTGCATGATGATCTTGCACCACTCGACGGTCTCTTCCTCGAGGCGCTCGAGGGGCACGACCTTGTTGACCATTCCCATCTGCTCGGCCTCCCGCGCGGAGTACTGGCGGCAGAGGAACCAGATCTCGCGGGCCTTCTTCTGCCCCACGTGGCGGGCGAGGTAGGAAGAGCCGAAGCCCCCGTCGAAGCTCCCCACCCTGGGGCCTGTCTGGCCGAAGATCGCGCTCTCGGCGGCAATAGTCAGGTCGCATACCACGTGGAGCACGTGCCCGCCCCCGATAGCGTACCCGTTGACCATCGCGATTACCGGCTTGGGCAACGAGCGGATGGCCTTGTGGAGGTCGAGCACGTTGAGACGCGGGACGCCGCGCTCGTCGAGGTATCCCCCGGCCCCCTTCACGTTCTGGTCGCCGCCCGAGCAGAAGGCCTTATCTCCCGCGCCGGTCAGGATGACCGTACCGATCTCCGCGCGCTCGCGGCAGATGCTCATCGCGTCGAGCATTTCGACATTCGTCAGTGGCCGGAAGGCGTTATAAACCCCGGGGCGGTTAATCGTCACCCGCGCGATCCCCTCGTGATAATCGAAGAGGACGTCCTCGTACTTTTTAATTGTTGTCCAGTTTCTCATTATTCATGTATTTAAGGTATTGTTTAAAGATCTCCCCGCTTGCTGCCTCCCGGGTATCGATCGCGAGCAGCGCGGGGCGCGGGGAGGGAGAGAAAAAGCGGGGCAGCACGTCCCTCAGCGTCGACGCGTTGGCAGCCTCGAAGAGTTCCAGTCGATGCAGGCGCGCGAGCGCGGGGATATCCGCGTCGCTGGGCGTGGTGAAGATCTCCTCCAGCTCTTCTACCGCGGAGGGCCCGGGGAGACAGCGGAAGATCCCTCCCCCCCCGTTGAGGATCACGACCACCCGCAGGGTCGGGGGGAGAGGGCACGCCCACAGGGCATTCAAGTCGTACAGGAATCCCAGGTCACCCGTCACCAGCACCGTCATCTTCCCGCCGCCCGTTGCCGCGCCGGCAGCCGTGGAGGTTGCCCCCTCGATGCCGCACGTGCCCCGGTTGCCGTCGACGCGTCCGGCGGGGATATTTTCAAAGAACTGCGCGTAGCGTACCGGCGTGCTGTTCCCCAGGTGCAACACGCAGCCCTCCGGGAGCGCCGGCAGGAGGATCGAGAAAAGCAGCAGGTCGCTCCACGGGAGTTCCCGCGTGCACGCCTCGTGACGGGCGGCGGCCAGCGCGCGGCGATCCTGCCAGCGGGCGGCATACCCGGACGGCAAGCCAGCGGGTAACGACGCGACCAGCTGCCGGAGGAAGTCGGCGGGCGACATCTCCACGTGCAGCGTCAGCGAGCGATAGGTATCCGGTGGGATGGCCCGCCGGTCCACGTGCCAGTGTTCCCCCGGCGGGTATTCCCGCAGCAACTCCTTGAGGCGACGGGACACCGGCCCTCCCCCGAACGTCAACAGCAGGTCGGGAGCGCTTGCCGGGCGTTCTCCCGCCGGGAGGGTCGCGAGCAACCGGTCGATGGCCGGGATTACCCGCCCGCCGCGCGCGTTTGCCAGCGCGTCCGCCAGCACGACGACGTTATCGCGGGCAGAGAGGCGCGCGAGCAACTCCCCCGTTTCGTCGTCCGGGGGGCGAAATCCGGCGAAGATCATCACCCGCTCGCTCCCCGCGAGGCGTCGTTGCAGGCGATCCAGCTCTTCCCCGCGCAGCAGTCGCGACGCGACGACGGGCTCGATCACGCGGCCCGCCTCGCCCGGCGCGGGAAGGTCGTAGAGCGGTTCGCGCAACGGGACGTTGACGTGTACCGGGCCGGGATGACCGGCGCGGGAGAGGTTGATGGCTTCATTGAGGAGGCGCGCGGCATGGTGACGCGTGAGCGCCGGTTCTCCGTCCGCCGGCAGCTGGAAAGAGGCCTTGACGACGGGGGCGAGGAGGTCGCGTTGCCGGATCGTCTGCCCGTCGTCCTGGTCGATCCACTCGGGCGGGCGATCGGCAGAGATCACGAGCAGCGATACTCCCTGGTAATAGGCCTCCGCGACGGCCGGCGCGTAGTCAAGAAGGGCCGTGCCCGACGTGCAGACGAGCGCCACGCTTTCCCCGGATTGTCGCGCGAGCCCCAGCGCGAAGAAGGCCGCCGACCGCTCGTCGACGATCACGTGGCGGGAGAGCAGCGGGCAACGGGCAACCAGGAGTAATAGCGGTGCATTGCGCGAACCCGGCGAGAGCACCACGCGCCGGATACCCTTCCGCGCCAGCAGGTCGACGAGCACCCGCGCGTTTTCCATGTCAGCGCGCGTCCTTTTCATCTTCCATCTCTTTCACGATATTCAGCAGCGTGTCGGCTTTCCGGCAAGTCTCTTCCCATTCCTCCACCGGGTTGGAGAGGGAGGTGATCCCCCCGCCGGCGCGTAGCCTGGCCGCCCCGGCAAACAGCTCCATCGAGCGAATATTCACGAAAAGGTCGAACGCGCCGTTATGCTCGACAGGCCCCACCAGCCCGCCGTAATAGCCTCGTTCCTGCCATTCCATGTCGGCGATGACCTGCATGGCCCGTTTCTTCGGTATCCCGCAGACGGCCGGCGTGGGGTGCAACTGCGCGATCAGGCGGTCGATCTCGCTGCCAGGCAACTGCTCGTCGCTGTAGAAGCGGGTACAGAGGTGATACACGTTACCCGCGCGCGTCGTCACCGGCGGCTCGCGCTCCAGGTGACGGGTAAAGAAGGTGGCGAGCACCCCCGCGACGTACTCGTCCACGATCCGCTGTTCCTCCTGCTCTTTCAGCGGCCACTCCACCGGTAACGGCGTGCCTGCCACCGGCAGCGTGCCCGCCAGCGCCACGGTACGAAAGCCGTCGCGATCGTATTTCAGGAAAAGCTCCGGGCTAACGCCCGTCCATGCCCCCTTTCCCGGCAACGAGAAGAGGAAACGGAACGCGTGGTCGTACACTCCCGCCCGCTCGAAGAATCGCGGCGCCGTCTCGATAGACGCGCCGGTGGTCGTGATCGCGCGGGAAAGCACCACCTTCTTCAGCCCCTCCCGCTTGATGAGGGCGAGCAGCTCCCCCGCCCGCTCGACGTACTCCCGGTAGGAGGGGTCCGGCGCCGGGCACTCTCGCGGCGAGGCATGGAACACCGTCTCGCGCAACGCGGCTATTGCCCGCGCGTCCGTCAGCTCGCCCGTGAAGGAGATGTCCGCGCGTATAAAATAGGGAAAGCTCCACGAGGAGGGGCTGAACGGGGTGACGAGGAAACCCTTCCCCCGCTGGTGGCGCTCGAAACCCTGGAAGAGGTGGCTCTCGCCGGATAATTGCGCGCCGAAAACAACCTCCCGGGAACCGGGAAGACGGTAAGAATAAAACGGGATACGGTTCTTGAAACACAGGGCCTGCGCCCCGGGAACGGAAAGAAAACGTGCGGCTGATCCTATCATAACGTGAAAGATAATAACACCGCGAAGGTACGTCAATTCCCGGGATCGCGAAACGTCCCGGGACGACGCGATGAAAATCAACGCGCCCCGGGAACCGTCGCGCCAGAGAAAAAAAGGACAATAAAAGGGACTCCCTCCTCGCGGAATTGTTATTTTCGCGGTGAACACCTACACACGCGAACACATGTATACTCGATTTTCACACGCTTTCTCCCGGCGGCGCCCCGGGTCCTGTCCCGGGAAAAGAAGGGTATTTAGCGCCCCCCCCCCCATTATTTTGCTGATTAACAGCTCGTCGCGAGCTATCTTCTCTTACCTGTCCCGGTATTGTACTAACATGGGGTGGCGATGAAAAAGGAAAAACCGGCTAACCGCGCCCTCCCGTCCCCCCCGTCCCCCCCCGTCCCCCCCGGCTCGCGCGAGGAGCTCCTCGCGAACGAGTGGCTCGCCCGTGGCGCGGAGGAAGAGACGAAAGGAAATCCCTCGCGGGCCGTGATCTATTACCGCAAGGCGGCGGGGGCGGGGCTAAAGGAGGCCCAGTATCTCCTCGGGCTTTGTTATTACTGGGGAAGGGGCGTCGAACCGGACGAGGAGCAGGCCGTCGCGTGGTGGCACGAGGCCGCCGCGCGAGGGGACGTCGCCGCGCAGTCGCGCCTCGGCTTTTGTTATTATAACGGCGACGGCGTGCCGGAGAACGACGAGCAGGCCACGCGATGGTGGCGCGAGGCGGCCGCGCGAGGGGACGTCGCCGCGCAGTTGCAACTCGGCTTTTGTTATTATAACGGGAGGGGCGTGCCGAAGGATGACGAGCTATCGGTCTACTGGTTTCGCGAGGCCGCCACGCGAGGATGTGGCGCGGCGCGGTTGCAACTCGGTCTCCATTATTTTAGCGGCGAGGGCGTCGAGAAGGAGTTGAACATGGCCATCTACTGGCTGGAAAAGGCCATCGAGAGCGGGGAGCTGGACGATATCTCGCGATCCCTCGCCCACGAGAAAATTAAACAAGCGAAAGAATAAACAAGATTGTTTGAACTTCAAAGCTTTCCCGGGGGGTCAAGTCTTACTCACTCCATAGGCAATCAGGTTTTAGTCGTTAAAGAAGCGAGTGTCTCGCGTGTTTCTTGTTTCATGGCGTGTAAGTTTGGATACTATTCCATGTGTAGCCGCCCCACGTGATGTCGCCGCTGGAGGTAAACAGGAGCACGTCGACGCGCGCGATCGTGACGCGATGCATTGTATTTATACCTTTCATAATCTATTTTTGCTGGTTTATAATTCACGTTTTGTATTTTGCGAATACACGTGTCAACACGCGTTAAAAACAAGAGAGAACACCATTTTTTTTGACGGTTTTCCCCGCGCCCTGTTTCCCCGCGTTTTGCATGCCGGATAGCGCGCAATAATCCCTCGCGGAGACGGTCGAGAAAAATCTTCAACTCTTCTCGTTTCATTACCCCGCGAAAGGGCGATAATTCATTTTTAATCGTTAGTTTTGCCAACAGAAAAAAAACACAGCCGCATGAATATTGATAACAACAAGAAAACAACCCTGCTCGTCATGGCCGCCGGCCTTGGCTCCCGCTTCGGCGGACTGAAACAACTGGCACTGCTCGGGCCGAGAAAGAAAACCCTGCTGCACTACTCCATCCGCGACGCCGTGCATGCCGGGTTTGACAAGATCGTCTTTGTCATCCGCGAAAGCTTCGAGCAAGAATTTCGCGAGGCCGTCGGGAAAGACGCCGAGAGAAGAGTGGAAACCTCTTACTGTTTCCAGGAGATCGACCGCCTCCCGCGCGCCCTCCCTCCCGTCGATCGCGAGAAGCCGTGGGGCACGGCACACGCGATCTGGTCGGCACAGGACGCGATCCAAGAGCCGTTCGCCGCGATCAATGCCGACGACTTCTACGGGCTGGAAGCTTTCGTGAAACTACACGACTTCCTCGCCACTAACAACACGCACTTCGGGCTGGCCGGTTACCAGCTCGCCTCGACCCTCTCCGAGAACGGGAGCGTGGCAAGAGGAATCTGCTCCGTGGACGAGGAGCATAACCTCAAGCGGATCGTCGAGACCACGCGCATCGCCCGCGACGGCGACGTGATCCGCGACCTCACCAGCGGTGAGGTCCTTGCCCCGGAGACCATCGTGTCCATGAACTTCTGGGGATTTAATCCCTCGCTCTTTAGCGAGATCGAGGAGCAGTTCATCAACTTCTACCGGGCTAATCGCCTCGACCCGAAGGCCGAGTTGTATATCCCCAGCATCGTGGACGGGATGCTCGCGCACAGGTATGCCCGCGTCAAGGTACTTGATATCAAGTCCCGCTGGTTCGGCGTTACCTACAAGGAGGATACCGACTTCGTCAACGCCGCGCTGGAACGCTTCGAGGAAGAAGGCCAGTACACCGACCTGTAAACGCGCGCCGGGAAGATGGAGAACGAGAAGCTGCGAAAGATATACGACGCGTTTGCCGCGAGCGGGAGTTTCGTCTCGGCAACGCCCGTCGAGGGCCAAGACGCTTACCACGTCGTCGCTAACGCGGAGGCCGAGTATATCCTTCAACGCTTCCGCCCCGGCCTCTCCGCGCGCGTCCCCGACATGATCCGTAATAAAGAGATGGTCTACGGGCACGTGCGCAACAGGCTGCTCCGGCAAAACGTGCGGGATATCACCCGCAAGCATGTCACCTGCTTCCATACCTACCGGCAACAGCCCTATTACAAGGATCACGAGGGGAATTACTGGACGCTTACCCTCTTTATCAAGGAAACACACGTCAGCGAACACGTCTCCTCGCCCGCCGTCGCCCGGGAAATAGGCGTCGGGCTGGGGACTTTCGTGCAACGCACGAGAGACTTCGACCCGCGCCTGCTCAAGGAGAGTATGCCGGGATACCAGAACGTCTCCCGCTGGCAACAACGCCTGCAAGAGTCGCTGGAGACAACAAGCGATGACAGGAAAAATGCCGCCGCCACGCCCGTCGAGCAACTCCGCCCGTTCGACGAAAAGGCGCGCGCGTGGCAGGAAACCCTGGAGGAAGAGATGCTCCCGGCGCGGGTGACACATAATACCTTTAGCGCCGGGAGCGTCCTCCTCGACCGGAATGACAGGTCGCTCTGCGTGATTAACCTCGAGACGGTCATGCCGGGTATCCTCCACTATGACTTCGGCGACGGCGCTCGCTCGGCCTGCGCCCCCTCCGGGCAATTCGACGCGGGATTCTTCCGCGAGTTTGCCTCCGGGTTCATGCAACAGGCGGGCCGCCTGCTCGCCCGCAAGGAACGAGAGACATTACACCTCGCCTGCGAGCTGATGCCTTACCTGCAAACAATCCGAAAGCTCGTCGCCTTCCTGAGGGAAGGTGCAACCCGCGACCTCCTGGAAGCCATGAAGCATCTCTCCTTCCTCCTCTCCGCGGCAAGGGAACGACGCTCCACGAAAGAGTATATCACCGCGTGCCCGTAACTACACCTTATATTCTAATCATGAAAAAAGCACTCCTCACGACGGGGATTATTCCTCTCCTCTTCCTCGCCTGCGGGGAAAAACCTAACATTTTTATCAACGGGGAAATAAAGGAAGGCGCCGGGACACGCGTCTACCTGGAGCGAATCGACCCGGACGGCTCACGCCTCATCGATTCTACGAAGATCGACAGACACGGGAATTTTTTCCTCGCGACCCGGGACACGCTACCCCCTGTCTTCTATTCCCTCAAGTTCTCGAATGACGAGCGCGTCACCCTCGTCGCCTCCCCCGGCGATACGCTCACCGTTAGCGGGACCCTCGACGGTATACACGATAATTACTGGATCGAGGGGTCTGAAGACGCCCTCTGGATTAAGCTCCTCGACTTCCAGATGAGCCGTACCGTCACCCTCGTCGATTCCCTCAAGAAAACGTTCGATAGCATCCCCGCCCTCGATAGCCGACGCGCCAGCGTGGAATCCGCCTTCAAGGAAACCCTCGAGAAACAAGTTACTTTTACCCGCGATTTTATCCTCGCCCACGCGATTTCTCCAGCCTCTTATTACGCCCTTTACCAGCGAATCACCCCAGATCTTGCCGTCATGGACGAGATCGCCGACTACCAGTCTTTTAAAATCGTCGCCTCCTCCATGAGCGCTATCTATCCCGGGTCGCCGTATACCACCTCTCTCCTGAATCACCTGAAAATGATCGCCACGCGTATCCGGGATCAACAACTCCGGAATCTTATCGATAATTCCGAGGGATCACTGCCCGCCGTGCGCCTGCCCGACGCGAAAGGGAAAATGATCGACCTCGATGACATGAAAGATAAGCTGGTCATCCTCGATTTCACGCTCCTCACCGCGCGGGAAAGCCCGGAACGCGTCAGGGAGATGCAGCGCGTGCACGAGAAATACCGCGCTCGCGGCGTCGCCATCTACCAGGTGTGCCTCGACCCCAATCGCCTCGCGTGGGAGGAGATGGTCGAACGCCTCGGTATCTCCTGGACATGCGTCCGCGACGAGAACGCCCTGCAAAGCCGCGTCGCCGCCGCCTGGAATGTTAAGGAGATCCCCGCCAATTATATCATCAGTAATAAAAAGGAGATCGTCGGGAAAAATCTCTACGGTACGCGACTCGACGAGCGCCTCTCCGAACTTCTCGCACGATAAATTCACACGTTCATGCAAAATAAACGAGTGTATTTCCTCTCCGACGCCCACCTTGGAGCCAGTTTCCTCCACGATAACGAAGAACGCGAGAGGAAGCTCGTCGCTTTCCTCGAAAGAATCGCTCCCAACTGCTCGGCGCTCTATCTCCTCGGCGACATGTTCGATTTCTGGTTCGAGTACAAGCGCGTTGTCCCTCGCGGCCACGTTCGTTTTCTCGGCGCTCTCGCCCGTTTTTCCGACGCCGGTATTCCTGTCCACTTTTTCACCGGGAATCACGACGCGTGGGCCTTCAACTACCTCGCCCGCGAGTGCGGCGTCATCCTGAACGACAACAACGGGTGGATTATCATGGGCGGGAAACTGTTCTTAGTCGGGCATGGCGACGGCCTGGATCCTACCGACAAGAAGTACCTTTTCTTGAAACGCGTCTTCCGCTCGCGTTTTCTCCAACGCGCTTTCCGCCTCTTGCATCCCGACATCGGTATACGCCTCGCCAGGGCCTGGTCGACGCACTCGCGCATGGGACACGTCGAGTCCCCGTCTTACCGCGGCGACGACCACGAGGGGATCGTTCTTTACTGCAAGAGCGTCCTACAACGGCGACACGTCGACTATTTTATCTTCGGACACCGGCATCTCCCCGTCGATATTCCCATCTCCCCCACCAGCAGGTATATCAATACCGGGGACTGGATCACGCATTTTAGCTATGCTACCTTCGACGGGACAACCCTCGAGATGCTTCGCGAGGAGTGACCAAGCGTTCTTTCCCCCCACTTGTCGGCACGCGTGTCGTCGCGCTTGTCCTCGGCTCCCTGCCCGGCGAGCGATCACTCGCCGTGAACGAGTATTACGGGCATCCCCGCAACCGCTTCTGGCAGGTGATCGCGCGCGTCACCGGTGAATCCTTGCCGGTGACGTACGACGAGAAGAAGTCGCTACTCGATCGCGCGGGCATCGCGCTCTGGGACGTTGTCCGCGAGGCCACGCGAGACGGGAGTCTCGATAGCGCCATCCGGGACGAGATCCCGAACGAGATCCCCCGCTTTATCACCGACCATCCTTCCTTGCAGCTGATCATTTTTAACGGGCAGAAACCCGCCGCACTCTTCAAGAAACATTTCCCGACCCCTCCCGGTATCCCGCTCGTCACCCTGCCCGGTACCAGTCCCGCCAACGCCGCTTGTCACCTCGACAATCTCTGTCGAGCATGGGGCGGCGCGCTCCTCCCGTGTCTCCGCGACGATATTACCGGGAAGATGGCGCGATGAAGCGCAGCGCGCCAGGGATGACGCGGGCGCGGACGGGCGAGGTAAAGGTACAGGGATCGCCGTCGAGATGTCCGGCGGGGAAATCGCCTTCGATGATCACCTCCTCGTGTCGCGACGCGTGATAATAGCGGGAGTTGGCGAGGCGACGAGTCATGGCGCGGAAGATATAGATGGGGAGCAGGTAGAGGGGAGGGCGCTTGATGATGCAGAGATCCAGCAGGCCGTCGCTCGCGGAGGCCGACGGGGCGATACTGAGGTTATACCCGTAACGAGAGCTATTGGCCACGCTCGCTATGAGGCAATGCTCCTCCCATTGCGCGTCACCGGAGCGGAAGGTGTAGCGGCGACCGGCATGACGAAACCAGAGGAGCGCCGCCGCGCGGGCGTAAGAGAAAAAACCACGCGAGGAGGTGCGGGAGAAAAGAAGCGCGACCTCCGCGTCGAGCCCGAAGCCACTCACGTTAAAAGAATATTTCCCGTTGATGTCGATCGCGTCGAGGAGCATCTCCTTCCCGTCGCGCAGTTGCCGGAGCGCCTTGTTCACGCGCGTGGAAATGCCGAGGTGTCGCGCCAGGCCGTTACCGCTGCCGAGGGGGATAACGCCCATGACGACGTTCGTGCCGACAAGGGCGCTACCGACCTCGTTGAGCGTGCCGTCGCCACCTACCGCGACGACGCGCGCGTACCCCTCGCGGAGGGCGGCGGTAGCCAGCTCGGCGGCGTGACCGGGGCGGGTGGTAAAGCACGTGGTACATGCCTCGTTGCCGGCAAGGTGGCGGGGGAGTCGTGTCCCGGCGCCGGCGCCCGCGCCGGGTTTAATGATGAAGAGGGTCTTGGGCGTCATCGTGATAATTTCTTCCCACGCAATAGTAGGTATAACCGAATCGTTTCATTTGCGCGAGATCATAGATATTGCGGCCGTCGAAAATAATCTTGTGCTTGAGCGCCCGTTCGATGAAGGTAAACTTGGGAACCTTGAACTCCGTCCACTCGGTGACGATAACGAGGGCGTCGGCCCCCTGGAGAGCGTCATACATGCCGGAGGCGTACTCGATGGCGTCGCCGATTCGCTGGCGCGTTCCCGGCATCGCGACGGGATCGTAGGCGCGGACGGTGGCGCCGGCGCGGAGGAGGCGATCGATGAGCACGAGAGATGGAGCCTCGCGCGTGTCGTCCGTTCCCGGCTTGAAGGAGAGCCCCCAGACGGCGAAGCGTCTCCCGGCGAGATCATCACCGAAGTGGCGGGTAATCTTGTGGAAGATCACCTCCTTTTGTCGTTCGTTTACCCGCTCGACGGCCTTTAATACTTCAAGCTCGCTATGGAAATCGTCGCCGGTCTTGACGAGCGCCCTGACGTCTTTCGGGAAACAGGAGCCGCCGTATCCGCACCCGGCATTGAGGAACTTGTTCCCGACGCGGCTATCGCTGCCGACGCCCCGTTTAACCAGCTCGACATCCGCCCCGACGGCCTCGCAAAGGTTGGCGATATCGTTCATGAAAGAGACGCGGGTGGCGAGCATGGCATTCGCGGCGTACTTCGTCATCTCGGCGGAGGGAATATCCATGAAAAGTATCGGGACATTATTGAGTGCGAAGGCGTGGTACAGGCGTTCCATCACGTCCCTTGCCCTGTCATTTTCCACGCCGACGACGACGCGGTCCGGCGCGAGGAAATCGCTCACGGCGTCTCCCTCCTTGAGAAACTCCGGGTTAGACGCGACGTCGAAGGGAATATCCACCCCGCGTCGCGCGAGCGCGTTAGCGATAGTCGTCTTAACGCGGAAGTTTGTCCCCACGGGCACGGTAGATTTCGTGACCACGACGAGGTAATGATCCATGCACTCTCCGATCTCCCTGGCGGCCGCCAGGACGTGCCGTAGGTCGGCGCTCCCGTCCTCGTCCGGTGGCGTTCCGACGGCGATAAACACCGCGTCCACCTTCCGCGTGGCCTCCCTTGTTGACAGGGTAAAAGACAATCTCCCGTCCGCCCGGTTACGCGCGACGATCTCGGCCAGCCCCGGCTCGTAGATAGGGATCTTCCCCTCGTTCAGGAGCGCGATCTTGCGCTCGTCGACGTCGACGCACGCGACCGTGATGCCTGTCTCGGCGAGACATGCCCCGGAGACGAGTCCCACGTATCCTGTCCCGATGACTGCTATTTTCATGTGGCTCTTGTTTTGGTTCGCGGGCAAAAGTAAGATAAATATATCTGTCGCTTCATGTATCCGGTAAGGAAAAATTCCTATCTTCGCGCCGTGAAAACACAATGCCCAAGTGGTGAAATTGGTATACACGCTACTTTGAGGGGGTAGTAGCCGTTAGGCTGTGCAAGTTCGAGTCTTGTCTTGGGCACATACATTCCACATGAAAAAGATAAAATTCATTCGCGTGAACCCCTCACATTCCCCTGCTAATTCAAACACGCGAGAATCCCCTTCCCGTGAAATAATACTCCTGCGCGCGTCGTGGATCAGCACGATCGGCAACGCCGCGCTCTCCGCCGCGAAGATCGCGGCCGGCTACCTGGCCGGGAGCATCGCCGTTATTGGCGACGGGATCGACTCGGCGACAGACATCGCCATCTCGCTGGTCATGGTCTTCACCGCGTCGCTCATCCGTCGCCCGCCCGACAAGAAACACGTTTACGGGTACGGGAAAGCCGAGAGTGTCGCCACGAAAGTGCTCTCCCTGCTTATCTTCTACGCCGGGGCGCGGGTGCTGCTCGCTTCCGGGAGCGACATCCTCGACGCGATCAGGGGGGAGAGCGCCGACCGGGAGATCCCCTTGCCGCTGGCCATCCACGTTACTTTTTTCTCGATCGTCGCCAAGCTGGCCCTCACCGCCTACCAGGCGCGGCAGGCGCGGCGGGCCAACAGTATTCTCCTGCGGGCCAACGCGCGGAACATGTTAAACGACGTCTATCTCTCGTCGTGCGTGCTCTTCGGGCTTTTCTGCACGTTCGCGCTCGACCTGCCGTTGCTGGACTCGGTCACGGGGCTGCTCGTGAGCCTGTTCATCATCCGCGGGTCGCTGCACATCTTCAAGGAGTCCAACGTCGAGCTGATGGACGGCGTGAGCGACGAGACGGTCTACGCGCGGATCTTCGAGGCCGTCGAACGGGTGCCGGGGGCACGCAACCCGCACCGGACGCGCTCGCGGCAGATCGGGGGCATGTACATGATTGATCTCGACATCGAGGTAGACGGGGATCTTTCTCTCCGCGAGGCGCACGCCATTGCCGACGCCGTCGAGAGGAGTATCAAGGAGGCCATAGAGAATGTTTACGACATCGTCGTGCACGTCGAGCCGTGCGGGCATTGCAGCCGGGACGAGAAATACGGCGTCGACCGGTTTTCCACGTGACGCGCCCGCCGGTGACCCGTGCCGCCACGCCTGGCACGCCCGAGAAAACCGCGCCACCACCGGCATCCAGTAATCCATCTACACCTTCTCTCTCGCCTCCTCGCCCCTTTACGCCGGGCGCTCGTTCATCGTTACCGTTACCTCATCCAGCGCTGACCTGCCCGCCCACGGAGACGTGATGTATATCCCCGTGAAGCGAGAGATGCCGGCAAAGAATTTCCTCGCGAGACGCAGCCGGGCCGCGAGGATGTTCTTGCCTTGTTGTTGTTTCACGAAGCGGGTTGCCATTTTCCCG